>CASECK010000056.1 GCA_949286295.1 uncultured bacterium
ATAGAAGCAGCCACTCCTGCTCCTGGCCGTCCACCTGGGCGGGGACGCGGATGGAGCAGGCGTTGATCTCCTCGCTCTCGTCCAGCTCGGGGAGCTCCCCCTGTTTTTTCAGGTACTTGGCCGCGATGGTGGCCACATCCATCAGGGTCTGGGGGCGCTGGGCCGCCCGCTCCTGTCCGTACACGGACACCCGGGCGGCCAGATAGTCCTCATAGGCCGCCTGGACGTTGGGGTCGCCGATTTGAATGTCCTCCAGATGGGTGGAGAAGGTGGTGTGGCGGCAGTGGTCGGACCAGTAGGTGTCCACCACCCGCACCTCGGTGATGGTGGGGTCCCGGCGCTCCTGGTCCCGGAAATAGGCCTGCAGGAACTTCAGGTCGTCCAAATCCATGGCCAGGCCCAGCTGCTCCAGCAGCTGGGTCAGCCCGGCCTCGTCCAGGGCGGTAAAGCCGTCCAGCACGGCCACCCGGCCGGGGGCGGGGTGGGTCCGGACCAGGGTGTCGGGCTTGTCCAGGCGGGCTTCCCGGCTCTCCACCGGATTGATAAGGTAGCCGCGGACCTTGTCCAGGTCGGCGGCGGACAGCTCCCCCTCCAGGATGTAGAGCTTGGCATAGGAGATCAGGGGGCGGTCCACCCCGGCCATGAGCTGGATGCACTGCTGGCAGGAGTCAGCGCGCTGGTCGAACTGGCCGGGCAGGGCCTCCACCGCCAGGATGGCGCAGGGCTGCTGGGGCTGGGGAAAGGTCTCCTGATAGACCGTGTCCACCTGCGGCTCGGAGAAGACGATGGAGCAGGCCTGCTCGTAGACGGCGCGGTCAATCTGATCGGCGTCGTACCGGTTCAGGATGGACACGGACCTCAGGCCCCGGATGCCAAGCTGCTCCCGGAGGGCTTTGCACAGGCCCTGGGCCTCCACGTCAAAGCCCGGGCGTTTCTGCGAATAACAGCGGTAAACACTCATCTCTCTATCACTCCTGTATGTCGTTAAGAAATGGTCCATTGCTCCATCTGGTAAAAGGGGTCCCCCCGCAGGGGGGTGAGGCGGCCCAGCCGCCCCCACTGGGTGAGCACGCAGCCGTTTTTGAACAGAAGGGGGGCGATGGGGGCCTGCCCGGCCAGGTGGTCCAGCAGCGCCTGGGCCGCCTGGGGCCGCTCCTGGCCGGAGGCGGCGTTCAGCGCGGCGATGAGGGCGTCGGTGCCGCCGTCCCGCCAGCGGCCATAGTTCAGGCTGCCCTGGGAGGACAGCAGGGCCGTCAGGTCAAAGTTGGCGGTGAGCACCGTCTCCCCCAGGTAGAGGTCAAATTCCCCCCGCGCCAGGGCGGCGGTGTACTCCTCAAAGGGGAGGGTCTGAAGGGTGACGGTCACCCCGGCGGCCTGGAGCTGTTTGGCGACGCGCCGGGCGGCGTCCGCCTTGGCCGCGTTCTCGCTGTTGACCAGCAGCCGCAGCTCCTGGCCGGCCAGGTCCAGCCCCTCCAGCTCTTCCCGCAGCCGCTGGGGGTCATAGTCCAGCTGCTGCGCCGCCTCCGGCGCCCAGAGGGAACTGGAGGGATGGACGGGCAGACTGGAGGGGACGGCGTGGCTGGCGTAGGCGGTCTGGGCGATGCCCTGCCGGTCCAGGGCGAGGCAGAGGGCGCGGCGCACCTGGGCGTCCCGGCACAGGCCGGAGGCGGTGTTGAAGCCTATATAAATCAAATCGGTGGAGGCGTAGTCCCAGGCCTGGTAGTTGCCCGCATAGCCCAGGGCGTTGGTGGCCATCAGGTCCACGTCCAGCAGAGACACGCTGCCCGTGTCAAAGGCGTAGATGAGCTCGTCGCTCTTCTCCACCGGGTAGAGCGGGATGGAGGAGAAGGGGAGCGCGCGCCCCTGCCACCAGCCGCTCCGGGCCAGCAGGGTTAGCGCCTGGCCGGAGGAGGAGAGCACATAGGGGCCGGTGCCCGCGGGGCGGTCTCCGCCGCCCAGGGCGATGGGGATATCCAGCAGGGCGGGCAGGTCGCCGTTGGGGTGGCTGAGGGTGATGACGACGGTCTGCTCCTGGGCGCTAATGGAGCTGACATCGGCCAGGCGCTGGGCAAACCGGCTGTCCGGCCCCCGGGCCAGCTCTAAGGCGTCGGCCACCGCCTGTCCGGTGAGCGGTTCGCCGGTGGAGAAGGTGACACCCGGGCGGACGGTGAAGCTCCAGGTGAGCTTGTCCTGGCTGACGGTATAGCTCTGGCACAGCACCGGCTGGGCCTGAAACTGCTCATCCACCTGAAACAGCCCCTCGTACAGCAGGGAAGACAGGGTCAGATTGGCCCGGTTGGCCCCCAGCACCGGGTGCAGGCTGAAGCCGGGAAAGACTGGCCGGGTGATGGGGTGGGGCGCGGGGGACTGGGGCTGCCGGGAGGAGTCCTCCGGCGGCGCGGCGCTGCTGGAGGACTGCCCCCCGCCGCAGGCGGACAGGCAGAGCAGCAGGGCGGCGGCCAGCAGACAGGCTAAAAGTCGTTTCATAGCGCACCTTTCTGAGGCAATGGGATGGGGCCGGCGGCTCATGGGCCGGGGCGCAGCTCGATGACGGCGGCCATACTGCCCCGGGCCTGGCCCTGGCGGCGGTGGGACCAGAACAGCTCCGGCAGGCAGGCGGTGCAGGCGGAGCACAGGGCGATGCGGTCAGGGCGCAGGCCGGAGCGCTCCAGCCAGCGGGCGTTGGCCCGCTTCAGGTCCACCTGGAACTTTTCGCCCCCGGGCAGGGGGCGGATGAAGGCC
>CASECK010000057.1 GCA_949286295.1 uncultured bacterium
CGGTGGGGGCCCTGCCCCTGCAGGGCCTGGGGGCCGGGCTGGGGCTGGACATTAGCCGGGATGGGGTGGGCCTGCACCGGGGGGCCATGCTCATCCAGGGGGGGAAGTCCGCCCCCGGCGTGATGGTCTCGCTGCCCACCGGGCCGCTGGACAGCCGCGCCCCGGTCCGCCAGCCCCGCGTCCAGCGGGACGGCGGGCTCAATCCGGTGCTGGTGGAGCTGTCCGACCTGCTGCCCGCCCGGGTGTTCGGCCTGGAGGGCCTGGAGTGAAGACACACCGGGAAAAGGGCTTGACGGTCCCGCGGCGGCCGGAGTACAATGTAGGGCGTTGATAAGCCGCGCGCAGAGGGGAGAAAGACAGAATGTTCAAAATCGGGTTTGACAACCAGAAGTACCTGCTCACCCAATCCCAGCACATTCGGGACCGAATCGGACAGTTTGGAGGAAAGCTGTACCTGGAGTTTGGGGGCAAGCTCTTTGACGACCACCACGCCTCCCGGGTGCTGCCCGGGTTCGAGCCGGACAGCAAGATTCGGATGCTGGAGCAGCTGCGGGACAAGGCGGAGGTCGTCATCGTCATCAACGCCGGTGACATTGAGAAGAACAAGGTCCGGGGCGACTTGGGCATCACCTATGACAGCGAGGTGCTCCGCCTGGTGGACGTGTTCCGGGGCCGGGGGCTGAAGGTGGACAGCGTGGTGGTCACCCAGTACGCTGGCCAGCCCGCCGCCGGCGCCTTCCAGGCCCGGCTGGAGGAGCTGGGCCTGCGGGTCTACCGCCACTATGTCATCGACGGCTACCCCCACAACAGTGCCCGCATCGTCTCGGACGAGGGATTTGGGAAAAACGAGTACATCCAGACCACCCAGCCCCTGGTGGTCGTCACCGCGCCCGGCCCGGGCAGCGGGAAGATGGCCACCTGCCTCAGCCAGCTCTACCACGAGCACAAGCGGGGCATCGTGGCCGGTTACGCCAAGTTTGAGACCTTCCCCATCTGGAACCTGCCCCTGAAGCACCCGGTCAACCTGGCCTACGAGGCGGCCACCGCCGACCTGGACGACGTGAACATGATTGACCCCTTCCACCTTCAGGCCTACGGCCAGACCACCGTGAACTACAACCGGGACGTGGAGGTCTTCCCCGTCCTGGCCGCTATTTTTGAGAAGATTACCGGCTCGTGCCCCTACAAGTCCCCCACCG
This sequence comes from uncultured bacterium, assembly GCA_949286295.1. GTDB lineage: Bacteria > Bacillota > Clostridia > Oscillospirales > Oscillospiraceae > Lawsonibacter. The sequence continues at coordinate 1,200 of CASECK010000057.1, forward strand.
ACATGGGGGTGAATATGGCGGGCAACTGCATTGTGGACGACCAGGCCTGCCAGGACGCCGCCCGGCAGGAAATTATCCGCCGTTACTACGACGCCCTGTGCGAGCGCCGCCAGGGCCGGGGAAAGGACAGCGCGGTGTACAAGCTGGAGCTGCTGATGCAGCAGGCGGGAGTCACCCCGGAGATTCGGCCGGTGGTGGCCCGGGCCAACGAGCTGGCCCAGCGCACCGGCGAGCCGGCCATGGCCATCCAGCTGGAGGACGGCGCCATCATCGACGGCAAGACCTCTGAGCTGATGGGCTGCTCCGCCGCCGCCCTGCTCAACGCGCTGAAGCATCTGGCGCAGGCGGGGGGACACGGGGTCCACCTCATCGCCCAGTCGGCCATCGAGCCCATCCAGACAGTTAAGGTGCAGTACCTGGGCAGCAACAACCCCAGGCTCCACAGCGACGAGGTGCTCATCGCCCTGGCCTCCTCGGCGAATTTGGAGCCCAAGGCCGCCCGGGCCCTGACCCAGCTGGCCGCCCTGAAGGGCTGCCAGGCCCACTGCTCGGTGATTCTCTCCCCCGCGGACGAGCAGACCTACCGCAAGCTGGGCATCCAGCTCACCTGCGAGCCCCAGTATCAGACCAACAAGCTCTATCACCGGTAACCCCCCGGACGGGGCGGGAACCGGCGCGGGAAACCGGACAGCAAGTCCCCCGGAGGCAGGAAACTGCCTCCGGGGGACTTGCTGTCATTATGTCGGGCGGGGGAGGGGGAAAACGCCCGTCACTCCTCGTCCAATTTGAGCACGGCCATAAAGGCCTCGGTGGGCAGCTGGACCGTCCCCAGCGTGCGCATTTTCTTCTTGCCCTCCTTCTGCTTCTCCAGCAGCTTCTTCTTGCGGGTGATGTCGCCGCCGTAGCACTTGGCCAGCACGTCCTTGCGCATGGCCTTGACGGTCTCCCGGGCGATAATCTTGCCGCCGATGGCCGCCTGGACGGGGACCTCGAAGAGCTGGCGGGGGATGTTCTCCTTCAGCTTCTCGCAGATGCGCCTGGCCCGGGGGTAGGCCTTGTCCCGGTGGACGATGAAGGACAGGGCGTCCACCTGGTCCCCGTTGAGCAACAGGTCCACCTTCACCAGGTCGCTGGGCTGATAGCCCTCCAGCTCATAGTCCAGGGAGGCGTAGCCCTTGGTGCGGGCCTTCAGCGCGTCGAAGAAGTCGTAGATGATTTCGCCGATGGGCATGGAGTAGTGCAGCTCCACCAGGTTGGTGTCCAGATACTGCATATCCTTAAACACGCCCCGGCGCTCCTGACACATGGGCATGATGTTGCCCACATAGTCCGGGGGGGAGATGATGGAGACCTTGGCGTAGGGCTCCCGGGCCTGGGCGATGGAGCCGGGGTCGGGGTAGTTGTGGGGGTTGTCCACCCGGACCACGGAGCCGTCGGTCTTGGT
>CASECK010000058.1 GCA_949286295.1 uncultured bacterium
CATCCCCGGGCGGAGAGCGGCCCCTTTCGCCCCCGCAGCCTGCACAGCCCCCACAGCGCCCGGCGGCCGCCCCCGCGGCCGCGCCGTCCGCCGCTCCGGTACAGGCCGCCTCCTCCCCGGCTGAGGAGGCGCGGCGGGAGACTCCCCCGGCCCCTCCCCAGTCCCCCGCCCCTCTGCTGGGGGCCGAGGCCCCCGGCTGGCGGGTGGCCGGCGAGGTGCTGAACACCTACATCATTGTGGAGCAGGGGGACAGCGTCTTTTTCATCGACAAACCCGCCGCCCATGAGCGAATGAATTTCGACCGGATGAAGGCCGAGGGCTACGAGCCCATGGCCCAGGCCCTGCTGGCCCCTGTCATCTGCCGGCTGGGCGCCCAGGAGCAGGAGGTCCTGCTGTCCCACGGCCCGCTGCTGGAGGAGTTTGGCTTCGAGGTGGACCGGCTGGGGCCTGACTTGGCCGTCCGGCAGGCCCCCTTTGATGTGGACGCCGGGGATATCCCCGGCACCCTGGAGGAGCTTGCCCGCAAGCTGCTGTCCGGCGGCGGAGCCAATCCCGCCTCCGCCCGGGACGAGCTGCTGCACACCATGGCCGGCAAGGCGGCCATCAAGGGCGGCTGGAAAACCAGCCCCCAGGAGCTGGAGCGGGTGGCCCGAGCGGTGATGGAGGGCAGCGTGAAGTACTGCCCCCACGGCCGGCCGGTGGCCATCCAGCTGAGCCGCCGGGAGCTGGAAAAGCAGTTCAAGCGGGCCTGAGCATCTCCTGCGCGGCCCTGCCCCCTTTGCGGGTTTGTTGAAAGGCGGTGCTGCCATGCCTGCGAAAATTCTTGTCATCTCCGGTCCCACGGCCTCGGGCAAGACCCGTCTGGCGGTGGAACTGGCCCTGCGCCATAACGGCGAGGTGGTGTCCGCCGACTCCATGCAGGTCTACCGCCGCATGGACATCGGCACCGCCAAGCCCACCGCCGGCGAGATGCGGGGCGTGCCCCACCATATGCTGGACGTGGCCGACCCGGAGGAGGACTTCTCCGTGGCCCGGTATGTGGCGATGGCCAGCCGCTGCGTGGACGGCATCCTGGCCCGGGGGCGGCTGCCCATCCTGGCCGGGGGCACCGGGCTGTATCTCGACTCCCTGTTGTCCGGCCGGACCTTCGCCGCCTTTGACGGGGCAAGCCCCCTCCGGGCCCAGTTGGAGGCGCGCATCCGCGCCCAGGGGGGCACCGCCCTGCTGGCCGAGCTTGCGCAGGTGGACCCACAGGCCGCCGGGCGGCTCCACCCCAACGACGAAAAGCGCATCGTCCGGGCCCTGGAGGTCTATCTGTCCACCGGCAAGACCATCACCCAGCACAACCGGGAGACCCAGGCCCTCCCTCCCCGGTACGACGCTTTGACCATCACCCTCTCCTTCCAGCGGCGGGAGGATATGTGGGCGCGCATCGACCGCCGGGTGGACGAGATGATGGACCGGGGCCTGGCCGGCGAGGTGCAGGCCCTGCTGGACAGCGGAGTGCCCGACCGGTGCACCGCCATGCAGGCCATCGGCTATAAGGAGATGGCCGCCGCCCTCCGGGGGGACGGGGATACCGCCGCCGCCGCCCAGGAGATCAAGCTGCGCTCCCGGCAGTACGCCAAGCGGCAGCTCACCTGGTTTCGCCGCAACCGCGCCGCCAGGCAGCTGGTCTGGGGTCCCTCGCCGGATTTTGCCGCCGGACTCCAGGCTTCGACAGAATATATGGAAGAATTTGGTATATGATAACAGCACTCCGCGGCCCGCTGCGCGGCCCCGGTGGGACGGGCCGGATTCCGGCCGCGCCCTGATACAGAAAAAGGAGTGCTACATATGCAGAAAACCAACAACCTCCAGGAAATCTTCCTCACCCAGGCCCGCCGGGACCGCCGGCCGGTCACCATGTTCCTGATGAACGGCTTTCAGATGCGGGGCTACGTCACCGGATTTGACGCCTTCACCGTGGTGCTGACCAGCGACGGCAAGCAGCAGATTATTTACAAGCACGCCATTTCCACCATTGTCCCCGAGCGGCCCATCCCACTGTATGAACCCGGACAGCCGGACTGAGCCGTCCGGGCCCCATCCGCCCTCAGAAAGAGAGAAGCGTCATGAAGCAAGGAAAGCCTCTGGTCACATTTGTCATCTTCGCCCTGGCGGCGGTGCTGGCGCTGTACTTCGGCGTCTACGTCTACCGCGCCCTCAACGACCCCTACCGCACCACCCTGGCCTACGCCTACACCGCTGACGACAGCGTGGAGGCCGATGGCCTGCTGGTCCGGGACGAGCTGGTGCTCCCCGCCCAGGGGGGCATTGTGGAGCTGACCCGGAGCGAGGGAGAGAAGGTGGGCGTGGGCCAGACCGTGGCCATGGTCTACCAGAACAGCCAGGCCCAGGCAGACCAGGCCCAGATTCAGGCCCTGGAGCAGGACATCGCCCTGCTCCAGTATGCCGTCACCCAGGACGGCAGCGTGAAGTCCGGGGCCCAGCTGGACGAGGATATCCTTCAGGCCGTGGTGGAGCTGCGCGCCTGCGCCTGCCTGGGGGACTACTCCCGCCTGGAAGAACAGGTGCAGGCGGTGAAGAGCGGAGTGCTCAAGCGTGGCTATACCTATGGGGACGGGGTCACCGCCGACGACCTGACCGCCCGGCTCCAGAGCCTGCGCGGCCAGCTGTCCCAGCTCAGCCAGCGCTCCTCCGCGGCCACCACCCGGGTGACCGCCAGCCAGTCCGGCGTGTTCTCCAGCCTGGTGGACGGCTATGAGCAGAGCCTGACTCCCCAGAGCGTGTTCACCCTCTCCCCCGGGGAGCTGACCGCCCTGCTGGACGGCCCGCCCCAGCCCCCCGCCGCCTCCACCGGCAAGCTCATCCTGTCCGACCAGTGGTACTTCGCCGCCAACCTGCCGGAGCAGGCGGCCCAGCAGCTGTATCAGGGGGGACAGGCCCTGCTGCGCTTTGCCGGAGACTTCACCCAGGACGTGACCATGACGGTGGAGCAGATTGGCCCGGCCCAGGAGGGGCTGTGCGCCATCGTCTTTTCCAGCGACCGCTACCTGTCCTCCACCACCCTTCTGCGCCGCCAGAGCGCCCAGCTCATCTTCGACAGCCGCTCCGGCCTGCGCATCCCCAAGCAGGCCCTGCGCCTGGTGGAGCAGACTGTCACCGACCCGGAAACCGGGGAGGAGCGCGTCTCCTCCCTGCTGGGGGTGTACACCCTGGTCAACGGGCGGGTGGAATTCAAGCAGGCCGAGGTGGCCGCCGAGGGCAGCGACTACTATGTGGTCACTCCCGTGGGCTCCGGCCGGAAGATTCTCCGGGCCGGGGACGAGGTCATCGTCCAGGGCACCGGACTTCAGGACGGACAGCTGCTGCGGGCGTGACCGGCCGTCTTCCAAGAGAGAAAGGGTGAGCGCTATGGATTTAGCCAGCCGTATCCAGACCGTAAAAGACAACATCGCCGCCGCCGCTGCCGCCGCAGGCCGGCGGCCGGAGGAGATCACCCTCTGCGGGGCCACCAAGGTGCAAAGCGACGACACCATCCGCGCCGCCATCGCTGCGGGGCTGACCGTGTGCGGGGAAAACCGGGTCCAGGAGCTGACCGCCCACCTGGCCGCCGGCGCCTACGACGGGGCCCGGGAGGTCCACTTCATCGGCCACCTCCAGACCAACAAGGTCCGGCAGGTGGTGGGCCGGGTGGCCCTGATTCAGTCGGTGGACTCCCCCCACCTGCTCCAGGCCGTGGACCGTCAGGCGGACAAGCTGGGTCTTATCCAGGATATCCTGCTGGAGGTGAACATCGCCGGGGAGGACAGCAAGGGGGGCTGCTCCCCCCGGGAGCTGTACGGCCTGGCACAGCTGGCCCTCCAGTCCCCCCATGTCCGCCTCCGGGGGCTGATGGCCATCCCCCCCATCTCCTCCGCTCCGGGCGCAAACCGCGGATATTTTGCCGAAATGCGGCAGCTTTTTATTGACATCCGTGAAAAAATGTTGGATAATCAAGGTGTTATGGACTGTCTGTCCATGGGCATGAGCGCGGATTACGAGGACGCCGTGGCGGAGGGGGCCACCCTGGTTCGGGTGGGCACCGCCCTGTTCGGCCCCCGCCCTCCCGCGGTTCCCCGCTGACTGCCCGCCGCCTCCCCAAATCTTTAACAGCAAGAAAAGAGGAAGAAGCATGGGTATTCTTGACGAATTCAAGCGTCTGGCTCATCCCTACGAGGACGAGGAAGAGGACGATTTTGACGACTTCGACATCTCCCCCCGTCCCGCCGAGCGCCGGGAGCGCTCCGAGCGCCTGTCCCGGAACGAGACTCCCGCCGCCGAGGACGAGCGGCGCAGCAACAAGGTGGTGAACATCCGGGCTGCCACCCAGCTGCAGGTGGTGCTGGTCAAGCCCGACAAGTTCGAGGACGCCTCCGCCATCGCCGACCACCTGCGGGAGAAGCGCACCGTGGTGCTCAACCTGGAGTCCACCAACAAGGAGATCGCCCGGCGGCTGCTGGACTTCCTGTCCGGCGTGGCCTATGCCAACGAGGGTAAGATTAAGAAGGTGGCCATCTCCACCTATATCATCACGCCCTACAATGTGGACATCCTGGGCGACCTGATTGACGAGCTGGAGAACAACGGCCTGTATTTCTAAGACCCACCCCACAACATTTCGTATTTTTAGCCACGATAATTACAATTCGCAATCAGTCGGGAGGGAACCATTATGCTCACACCCCAGGAAGTATCCGAGCGCGCCTTTCAAAAGGCATCCTTCGGCGGCTATAATATGGCCCAGGTGGACGAGTTTCTGGACATTCTCACCGGGGACTACTCCGCCCTGTACAGCGAAAACGCCGTACTGAAAAGCAAAATGAAGGTGCTGGTGGACAAGGTGGAGGAGTACCGCTCCACCGAGGAGGCCATGCGCAAGGCCCTGATGACCGCCCAGCGGATGGCCGACGAGCTGGTGAAGGAGGCCGAGCAGAAGAAGGCAGATCTGCTGCGCCAGGCCGAGGGCGAGGCCGCCGCCCGGAAGGAGAGCATCTCCCAGGAGATTGCGGCCGAGCAGTTCCGGCTTCAGCAGGCCCAGCAGGCCACCGCCTCCTTTGTGGAGAAGGTGCGCGCCCTCTATACCCAGCAGGCCTCCTTCCTGGACCAGCTTCAGGAGCTCTACCCCCCGGAGACCGCCCCCGCCGCCGACCCGGTGGACGAGACCGTCTCTGAGATTGACGACAATGTGCAGCGCCTGCTGGCCCAGGCCATGAAGGACGCCACCGCGGAGAACCTGCGCGCCAAGCTGGAGGAGGAGCAGCCGCCCGAGGACTTCAGCGACACCTCGGAGTTTGCCCCGGTGGGCGACCCGGAGGAGCGCCGCTCCTACGAGGAGGCGCCGGAGGAGGACGACGAGGAGGAGCTGCCCCGGGGCAGCCGCATCGACTTTGGCCAACTCCAGTTCGGCCGGGACTACGAGATTAAGTAAGCATCGGACAAAGGGCCGGCCCCGGGCCGGCCCTTTCCATCTGGACGCCGCCTCTCCCGGGGCCGGCGCCCCTCTCACCCTCACCCCTCCCCCGTTCGGGGGCAGGGGCAGTGCCGCGTTCCCGGAAAAAACTGCCGAAAATCGAGGTTTTTCCCATGAAACTGCTCACCGCCGCCCTCAGCCAACTGCCGGAGTTTCAGCAGCTCCTCTCCGCCCTAGAGGGGGGGCGCTGCCCCGTGGCCCTGACCGGGGCGGCAGCCATCCACCGGGCCCACATTGCCGCGGCCATCGGCCTGACCACGGGCCGGCCCGTGATTCTCCTGTGCGCCGGCGAGGGGGAGGGAGAGCGGCTGGCCCGGGACCTGGCCGCCTTCACCGGACAGGCGGTCCCGGTGCTCACCTCCCGCTCCTTCACCTTCCACAACGCCGCCTCCGTCTCCCGCCAGTGGGAGCACCGGCGGCTGGCCCTGATGTCCCAGCTGGCCGGGGGGCAGCTCCCCTTCCTGGTGGCTACCGTGGAGGCCCTACTCCAGCGGACCATGCCTCCGGCGGTGCTGGAGTCCTGCCTGCGGGCCCTGAAACCGGGGCAGGCCTGCGATTTGAACCAGCTGGCCGGGGACCTGACCGCCGCCGGCTATCAGCGCTGCCAGCAGGTGGAGGGCGTGGGGCAGTTCGCCCTGCGGGGCGGTATTTTGGACGTCTACTCCCCCGCCATGGACCTGCCCGTCCGGGCGGAGTTCTTTGGGGACGAGGTGGACGCCATGGGCCGCTTTGACCCGGCCACCCAGCGGCGCACGGAGAACATCGAGCAGGCTCTCTTCCTCCCCGCCGCCGAGGTGCTGCCCCAGCTGGCCCCGGGCGGGGCGGCGGAGCTGGCGGCCAAGCTGTCTAAGCTGGCCGCCCAGGCCCTGCGGGATGGGAACCGGGCGCTGGCCGCCACCTTGGAGCGCGACGGGGAGGCCATCGCCCAGGGCCGCGACGTCCCGGCGGCGGACCGGTATCTGCCCCTTATTTACCCGCAGGTGGCCACCGCCGCCGACTACCTGCCCCAGGACGCCTGCGTCATCTTCGACCAGTGCACCCGCATCGCCGACCGGGCCAAGAGCTACCAGTGGCAGCTGGAGGAGGATATCAAGCTGCTGCTGGAGCAGGGGGAGCTGGACGGCAGCTGCGCCCACCTGGCCCTCCCCTACGCCCAGCTGTGCGCCCGGCTGGAGGACCGGGCCCTCGTCTATCTGGACTCCTTTGCCACCTCCGGCTACCCCGCCCCCCCCAAGGTCCTGCTGTCCATTGTGGCCAAGCAGCTGTCCTGTTTCGGGGCCAGTCTGGAGACGGCGGTGCAGGACCTGGCCCACTACCAGGCCTCCGGCTTTGCCTGTCTGGTGCTGGCCTCCGGCCAGCAGCGGGCCCTGGAGGTGCAGTCTCTGCTGCGGGAACAGAAGCTCCCCGCGGCGGTGGAGTTCCAGCTGGGGCAGCTGCCCCGGCCAGGACAGACCGTTGTGACAACGGGCGGGCTGTCCTGCGGCCTGGAGTACCCCTCCATCCACCTGGCCGTCCTGGCCGAGGGGGAGCGGCAGCCTGTGAAAAAAACCCGCCCCCGGCGGGAGAATACCAACCGCCAGAAGCTGAAGTCCTACACCGACCTGGCCCCCGGGGACCTGGTGGTCCATGAACACCACGGCGTGGGCCGCTTTGTGGGCATGGTGAAAATGCCGGTGGAGGGGGTGGAAAAGGACTATGTGAAAATCGCCTACGCGGGCACCGACGTGCTCTATGTCCCCGCCACCCAGCTGGACCTGGTGAGCAAGTACATCGGCAGCGGCGAGGACTCCGGCCAGACCCACAAGCTCAACCGCCTGGGGGGCGGCGAGTGGGAGAAGGCCAAGAGCCGGGCCAAAAAGGCGGTGCAGGACCTGGCCCGCGGACTCATTCAGCTCTACGCCCAGCGCCAGCGGCAGCCGGGCTACGCCTTCTCCCCCGACTCCCCCTGGCAGCGGGAGTTTGAGGAGCAGTTTGAATACGCCGAGACCGACGACCAGCTGCGGTGCATCCAGGAGATCAAGGCCGACATGGAGCGGCCCGTCCCCATGGACCGGCTGCTGTGCGGCGACGTGGGCTATGGCAAGACGGAGGTGGCCTTTCGGGCCATGATGAAATGTGTGCTGGACGGCAAGCAGGCCGCCCTGCTGGCTCCCACCACCGTCCTGGCCCGGCAGCACTACCTCACCGCCCTGCGCCGGTTCCGGAGCTATCCGGTGAACATCGACGTGCTCTCCCGCTTCCGCACCCCGGCCCAGATGAAAAAGACCCTGCAGGATGTGGCCAGCGGCAAGGTGGATATTCTTATCGGCACCCACCGGCTGTTCAACCGGGACGTGCGCTTTCAGGACCTGGGGCTGCTGGTGGTGGACGAGGAGCAGCGCTTTGGCGTGGGGCACAAGGAGAAGCTGAAGCAGGCCTTCCGTCAGGTGGACGTGCTCACCCTGTCGGCCACCCCCATTCCCCGGACGCTGAATATGGCCCTGTCGGGCATCCGGGATATGTCCACCCTGGAGGAGCCTCCCGCCGACCGGCAGCCGGTCCAGACCTATGTGCTGGAACACGACTGGGCGGTCCTGACCGGCGCCATGCGCCGGGAGCTGGAGCGGGGGGGCCAGGTCTATTACCTGCACAACCGGGTGGAGACCATCGACCGCACCGCCGCCCGGCTCCAGGCTCTGCTGGGGGAGGACGCCGCCATCGGCGTGGCCCACGGCAGGATGAGTCAGGAGGCCATCGACGACGTGATGAGCCAGATGACCGACGGGGAGCTGAACGTGCTGGTATGCACCACCATCATCGAGACGGGCATTGACCTGCCCAACGTCAACACCCTCATCGTGGAGGACGCGGATAAGCTGGGCCTGGCGCAGCTGCACCAGATTCGGGGCCGGGTGGGGCGCTCCAGCCGGCGGGCCTTTGCCTACCTCACCTACCGGAAGGGGAAGGTGCTCACCGAGGTGGCCGCCAAGCGCCTGGAGGCCATCCGGGAGTTTGCCCAGTTCGGCTCCGGCTTCAAAATCGCCATGCGGGATTTGGAGATTCGGGGGGCGGGCAACGTGCTGGGGCCGGAGCAGTCCGGCTTCCTGCTCAGCGTGGGCTACGATATGTACCTGAAACTGCTGGAGGAGGCGGTGCTGCTGGAGCAGGGACAGAGCCTGCCCACCCGCACCGAATGCTCGGCCAACCTGTCCGTGGCCGCCTCCATCCCCGACCGGTA
>CASECK010000059.1 GCA_949286295.1 uncultured bacterium
GCTCATGGGGTCGTCCATGGCGGCGGCGGGGGTGCCCTGCCGGGGGGAGAAGATAAAGGTGAACAGCGCGTCAAAGCGCACCTGCTCCAGCAGGCGCAGCGTGTCCTCAAAGTCCTCGCCGGTCTCCCCGGGGAAGCCCACAATGATGTCAGAGGTGAGGACGATGTCGGGAATCAGGGCCCGCAGGGCCTGAATTTTCTCCAGATACTGCGCCCGGGTGTGCCGGCGGTTCATGGCGGCCAGCACCCGGTCGCTGCCCGCCTGGACGGGCAGGTGGAGCACCGGGGCCACCTTTTCGCACCGGGCCATGGTCTCAAAGAGCTTCTGGGTGGCGTCTTTGGGGTGGGAGGTCATAAAGCGGATGAGAAAATCGCCGGGGACGGCGTTGATTTGCTCCAGCAGGTCGGAGAAATCGCAGGGCTGTTCCAGGTCCCGGCCATAGGAGTTGACGTTCTGCCCCAGCAGGGTGATGTCCCGGTAGCCCTCCTGCGCCAGCTGCCGCACCTCGGCCAGGATGTCCTCCGGCTTCCGGGAGCGCTCCCGGCCCCGGACGTAGGGGACGATGCAGTAGGAGCAGAAGTTGTTGCAGCCGTACATGATGGACACCCAGGCTTTGATTCGGTCCTGCCGGACCACCGGGACCCCCTCGGCGATGGAGCCGGACTCGTCGGCGATGGAGAAGATGCGCCCCCGCTGGGTGAGCAGGGTGTAGAGCATCTCCGGGAACTTCCAAAGGGCGTGGGGGCCGAAGACCAGGTCCACATGGCGGTAGGACTCCCGGACCTTCTGGGCCACCTGGGGCTGCTGCACCATGCATCCGCACAGGCAGATAATCTGCTCCGGGTGGCGGCGCTTCACATGGACCAGGGCGCCCACGTTGCCCAGCACCCGCTGCTCGGCGTGCTCGCGGATGGCGCAGGTGTTGATGACGATGACGCGGGCGCGCTCCTCGTCGCTGGTAAAGGCAAAGCCCATCTGCTCCAGATAGCCGCGGATTCGCTCAGAATCCGCCTCGTTCTGCTGGCAGCCGTATGTATCCACAAAGGCCAGGGGCCTGTCCCCCCACTGCCCGGCCATATGGGCCACCTTTTGGCAGAAGGCCAGCTGCTCCTGCACAGCGGAGGGGGGAATCAGGGTGGTGGTGCGCTGCATAAATACCTCCATGCGCCCGGGGCGCGGTGATAGCCTGCCGACTCCCCGCTCAGGGAGTGGAAGGGGCATTGGTAGGTTATTCATTATACACGATTGCCCGGGAAAAAACAAGGCGCGCCTCCCGGCTTTTCCCGGGCATATCCGGTCCCAAGGGCGCATATCCTCCCTTGACAGCGTGTTTCCACACAGGACAAGGAGTGGTGAATCCAATGCGGGAGCAGGAAAAGCGGCGCCTGGGGCCGGCCCTGCGCCGGGGCGTGGCCCTGGCGCTGGCCCTGGTGGCCCTCTGGGGCGTGGGCATGACGGCGGACCTGGACAGCCTGGGGGAGGGGCTGGAGCGGCTGGGGGAGGAGCCGTCGGTGGCGGTATCTCTGATGCGCACACAGCTGGGGGAGCTGCCCGGCGGGGCGGCGGAGGTGAGCGGCTGGGGGCGGCTGCTGGTGGAGGGCAGCCCTCTGCTGGCCGCCGCAGGGCGGCAGATTGCCGCCCTGCGG
>CASECK010000060.1 GCA_949286295.1 uncultured bacterium
GGCTGCCCTTCTGAGGGGAGGGGGCAGGGCACGGCGGCCGGGCGCAAAAATTTTTGCGCCCGGCCGCCGTACCGATTGACTTTTATTCGTAAAAGAGATATACTCATCCCAATCAAACAAAGAAAGGATGCTGTCCCTATGAAGATTCTGGAAACCACCGGCGCCCCCGGCGCCATCGGACCCTATTCCCAGGGCTATGAGGTCAACGGCTTTGTGTTCACCTCTGGCCAGATTCCCGTGGACCCCGCCACCGGCGCCGCGCCCGAGGGAATCGCCGCCCAGGCCGACCAGAGCTGTAAGAACGTGGGCGCCATCTTGAAGGCGGCCGGCCTGGACTTCAGCAAGGTGGTCAAGACGACCTGCTTCCTGGCGGACATGGGCGATTTCGCCGCCTTCAACGAGGTCTACGCCAAGTACTTTGTCTCCAAGCCGGCCCGCAGCTGCGTGGCGGTGAAGGACCTGCCCAAGGGCGTGCTGTGCGAGATTGAGGCCATCGCGGTCAAGTAAAAACTGTCCCTGTGGGAAACACATCCGGCCCGGAGCCTGCCTCCGGGCCGGATGCGTTTATCCCAGCCTGCTGCCCAACCAGGCCAGCAGGTCGTCCATGACCTGCTGGCGGTTTATCTCGTGGAACATCTCATGGCGGCCGCCGGGGTAGAGGGTCACCGTCACATCCCGGCAGCCCGCCTGGCGGAATTGCCGCGCCACCCGGTGTACTCCGGCCCCCATCGCCCCCACCGGGTCCTGAGCGCCGGACAGAAACCAGATGGGGGTGGCGGGGTCCATCCGGGCCAAATTGCGCCGCCGCCCAATCAGCTGCAGCCCGTCCATCAGGTCCCGGAACATGGAGACGGTGGGCCGGAAGGAGCACAGCGGGTCGCGCAGATAGGCGTCCACCGCGGCCTCGTCCCGGCTGAGCCAGTCGGCGCTGGTGCGGTTTGGCCGGAATTTCCGGTTGTAAGCCCCTAAGGACAGGGCGTCCACCAACTGGCTCACATGGTCCCCGCCCCGAATCCGGCCGATTACCCCGGCCACCCCCTTGCCCAGGGCCACCAGGGCGGCGGGCTCCTGGCCGGTGCCGGACAGGACGGCGCCGTCCAGCGTCCCGGGCCAACGGATGAGATAGGTCCGGGTGAGGAAGGAACCCATAGAGTGCCCCAACATCACATAGGGGATGCCGGGATACTGCTGTCCCATCTGCAGGCGCAGGCGGCGCACGTCCCGCACCACCAGGTCCCAGCCGTGCTGGGGGGCGAAATAGCCATACGGTCCGCCGCGGGCCGTCCCGCCGTGGCCCAGATGGTCCCCGCCGCAGACCAGATAGCCCCGGGCGGTGAGAAAGCTGGCCAGGGATTCATAGCGCTCGGCATATTCGGAGATGCCGTGGACGATTTGAATCGCCGCCCGGGGAGGCCCTTCTGGAAGCCAGCAGAGGGCGTGAACGCGGTGGATTCCGTCCGAGGATGGGTAGAAGAATTCCTGTTTCATGGGCCTGCCGCTCCTTTTGGGACCCGGCGGGTTGCCGCCGGGCTTTTTTCATAGTGTAGCCGGAAAGGGCGGCAGCGTCAAGTCATCTGTTCCAGCAGGGAGCGGATGGCCTGTGCGTGGAGGGCGCCCTCCCGGGCCAGCTGCTGGTACAGCGCCTTCAGGCAGGGGTCTTCGGCCTCCAGGGCCCCCTGCTGGGCCAGGCGCTCCCACTGCCGCTCCCACATAAACTGCTCCCGCAGGCCAAGGGCCAGGGAGCCTGTGGCGGCCGGCGCGGCGCGCCCGGAGCGAAAGCGCCGGCCGGTGATGAGAAAATAGGCGGTCCCCAGCCGCCGCAGGGCCTGCCGGTGGCCGGCGGCCAGGTCCGCCAGCACCCGGCCCGCTCCGCCGCCTGATC
>CASECK010000061.1 GCA_949286295.1 uncultured bacterium
GGAAGAGAAGTTAGAGATGTTCTATTACCTGAGCGGCGCCGTGGTCCACCTCGAGCCATACCTGGCCGTCATCGACTGCGGCGGGGTGGGCTATGCCTGCCGCACCACCAGCCATACCCTGTCCGCCCTGAAAAAAGGTGACAAGGGAAAACTCTTTACACATATGAATGTCCGGGAGGATGCCGTGGAACTCTACGGCTTTGCCACCCAGGAGGAGCTCAACCTGTTCCGGCAGCTCATTTCGGTGTCCGGGGTGGGACCCAAGGCGGCGCTGTCCATCCTGTCGGCCTCCACCCCCGCCAACCTGGCCCTGAGCATCATCACCGGGGACGAAAAGGCCCTCACCTGCGCCCAGGGAATCGGCAAAAAAATTGCCCAGCGGGTGATTTTAGAGCTGAAGGACAAGCTGGCCAAGGGCCAGACCATCGGCGGGGCGGGAGAGAGCTACGGGGGCGCCGGGGTCACCGTCATCCCGGAGAACAAGCTGTCCGAGGCCTCCGCCGCCCTGGTGGTGCTGGGCTACTCCCAGGGGGAGATTAACCTGGCCCTGAAGGGGATTGACCTGGACAGCCTCACCCTGGAGGAGATCATCAAGGCGGCCCTGAAAAAGATGATGAAGGGGTAAGGGACTATGGCGAAATATGAGACAAGGCTGCACGGCGACTTTGACCAAGTGCTCAACCGCCTCCACGACGGCATCCTCCACGGCAGTATGTCGGCCAGCTTCGAGGATGAGAGCTACGTCCAGTTTGCCGGGGTGCGCTGCTGCGTGCGGGTGTACGAGCGGTACAGCATCAGCGGCGGCAACCGCCTGAGCATGACCCTGACCCTGGTGGGGGATGGGGAGGAGCTGTTCCTGTCCGCCATCACCTCCGGGGGGAGCCAGGGGATGTTCTTTAAGCTCAACACCTGGGGGGAGGAGGCCTTCCTGGACACCCTCCGGGCGCTGGCGGAGAATTTATGAGGATTTGGAAGTGAACCCATGGCCATCGACTTTTCCAACGACGAGCTGAATATGGACGGCCTGGAGCCTCTGGTCGCCACCTCTCTCACCCGGGAGGATGAGAATGAGGGTTCCCTGCGCCCCAGGACCCTGAGGGAGTACATCGGTCAGGAGAAGGCCAAGGGCAACCTGGAGGTATTTATTCAGGCGGCCAAAATGCGCCGCGAGCCCTTGGACCACGTGCTGCTCCATGGCCCGCCCGGCCTGGGGAAGACCACCCTCTCTGGCATCATCGCCAATGAGATGGGGGTCAACATCCGAATCACCTCCGGCCCGGCCATCGAGAAGGCCGGGGACCTGGCCGCCCTGCTCACCAATCTGAACGAGAACGACATCCTCTTTGTGGACGAAATTCACCGCCTCAACCGCTCGGTGGAGGAGGTGCTTTACCCGGCCATGGAGGACTATGCCATCGACATCATCATCGGCAAGGGCCCTTCGGCCAACTCCATCCGGCTGGACCTGCCCCGCTTCACCCTCATCGGGGCCACCACCCGGGCGGGACAGCTGTCCGCCCCGCTCCGGGACCGGTTCGGGGTGACTTTGCGGCTGGAGCTGTATACCCCGGAGGAGCTGGCCGAGATTGTCACCCGGTCGGCCGGAATCCTGGAGGTCCCCATTGAGGAGGACGGGGCCATGGAGATTGCCCGCCGCAGCCGGGGCACCCCCCGCATCGCCAACCGGATGCTCCGCCGCGTCCGGGATTTTGCCCAGGTGCGGGCCGGGGGCGTCATCACCAAGAAGGTGGCCGGAGAGGCGCTCACTGCCCTGGAGATTGACCAACTGGGTCTGGACTCCATCGACCACCGGATGCTCCGGAGCATCATCGAAAACTACCGGGGGGGACCGGTGGGACTGGAGACCCTGGCGGCCACCATCAACGAGGAGGCCGTCACCCTGGAGGACGTGTACGAGCCCTATCTGATGCAGCTGGGCTTTCTCACCCGCACCCCCCGGGGCCGGTGCGTCACCCCCAGGGCCTATGAGCACCTGGGCCTGCCCGTCCCCGGCGGGGCGGCCCCCGGCGGGCTGGACCAGCTGAGCCTGTAAGAGAGCCGGGCGGCAGAGTTTGAAATAGAATAGCCAATCTGGCAGAAGGAAGGAACGATAGTATGGGGAAACTGTTTGGGACGGACGGCATTCGCGGTGTGGTCAACGCCGGCTTGGACGCGGACCTGGCCTATAAGGTGGGCCTGGCCACCGCCATGGTGCTGGCCAGAGACAAAGAGGCGGGGGAGCGCCCGCTGGTCACCATCGGCAAGGACACCCGCATCTCCGGGGACCTGCTCAAGGGCTCCCTGATTGCCGGGCTGTGCACGGCGGGGGCCGACGTGCTGGACCTGGGCACGCTGCCCACCCCGGGCGTGGCCTGGGTCACCGTGGACGAGGGGGCGGACGCGGGAATCGTCATCTCCGCCAGCCATAACCCCTTTGAACACAACGGAATCAAGATTTTCAACGGCCAGGGCTTCAAACTCTCCGACGAGCTGGAGGAGAAAATTGAGGACATCGTCCTGTTCGGCCACAACAACGTGCCCATGAAGACCCACGGGGACATCGGCAAGGTGAGCTATGTGGCGCCCAAGGCCAGCGAGGACTATATTGACCACTTGGAGAGCACCATCTCCTCCACCCTGGATGGGCTGCGCATTTTGGTGGACTGCGCCAACGGCGCCGCCTCCGCCACCGCCGCCCGGCTGTTTGACCGCTTTCCCAAGCTGCGCACCGATGTCATCAACGCCGACCCGGACGGGGTCAATATCAACGACAAGTGCGGCTCCACCCATATCGAGGGCCTTGCGGCCATGGTCCGGGCCGGCGGGTACGACCTTGGCCTGGCCTTTGACGGCGACGCGGACCGCTGCCTGGCGGTGGACGAGCAGGGCGGACTGGTGGACGGAGACCAGATTATGGCCGCCTGCGGCCTGGACATGATGAAAAAGGGCGCTCTGCCGGGCAACACGGTGGTGGCCACCGTCATGTCCAACCTGGGCCTGCACCGGTACACCAGGCAGAACGGCATGGAGCTGGAGTGCACCAGCGTGGGGGACCGGAATGTGCTGGAGCGGATGCTGGAGAAGGGGTACCGCCTGGGCGGCGAGCAGTCGGGCCACATGATTTTCCTGGAGCACGCCACCACCGGCGACGGGCAGCTCACCGCCCTGCAGATGCTGGCCCTGCTGAAGCAGAGCGGCAAGAAGGCCTCAGAGCTGTTTGGCGCCTGCCCCCGGTATCCCCAGGTGCTGCTCAACATCCCCGTGGCGGACAACGACGTAAAGAAGGCGGTGATGGCCAGTTCCGCTCTGGCCCAGGCCGTCGGGGAGGAGGAGGCCGCCCTGGCCGGCGAGGGCCGGGTGCTGGTGCGCCCCTCGGGCACAGAGGCCCTGATGCGGGTGATGGTGGAGGCCAAAACCGAGCAGCAGGCCCAGGCCGCGGCCCGCCGGCTGGCCGATTTGATTGCCGGCATGAAGTGAGTCGGGGACTGTCTGGAGATTTTACGGAATATTCACCGAAAACCCTTGACAAATCTGAACATTTTGTTTATTATGAATAACAATCACAATAAAATTTTAGTCAATGGGCAGACAGACAGCCTGACAGACGAGCATCTGTGCCAAAAAGCCGCCGGGGGGGACCCTCTGGCGGAGGCGGAGCTGGTGCGGCGGTATGGTCAGCTGGTCCGCGCCTGCGCCCGCCCTCTGTTTCTGGCGGGGGGGGACAGCGAGGACCTGATTCAAGAGGGAATGCTGGGCCTGCTCACCGCCATCCGGGGGTTTGACCCGGGGCGGGACGCCGCGTTCCGCACCTATGCGGAGATTTGCATCCGCAGCCGCCTGTTCACCGCCATCCGCGCGGCCCAGGGCGGCAAGCACGCCCCTTTGAACCAAAGCGTTTCTTATGAACCACCTCTTTTTGACGCAGCCAGCGCACACCTGTTTTCCAGCGCCGAGAGCCCGGAGGATGTGGTGATCGGCAGAGAGGAACGAAAAGAGCGCATCGACGCCCTGAAGGGCCAACTTTCAAAGTTTGAAGCGGAGATTTTGACCCCCTACCTCAGCGGCCTCTCCTGTGGAGAGATCGCCCGTCGGCTGGGCCGTTCCCGGAAATCGGTGGACAACGCCATCCAGCGTATCCGCCGCAAGACGGCCCGTTATGTTTCTACCGGCGTATCCAGCGAGAGCTGATCGCATATTACAACCGCCCAGCCGTGGAATGGCCCGGGCAACGAGTCAAAGAGAGGGAAATCCAATGTACGAAGACAAGATCCTGGTATGCAAAGAATGCGGCAACGAGTTCACCTTCACCGCCGGTGAGCAGGAGTTCTACGCCGAGCGCGGCTTCCAGAACGAGCCTCAGCGCTGCAAGGCCTGCCGCGACGCCCGCAAGAACGCCGCCCGCGGTCCCCGTGAGTACTTCACCGCTGTGTGCGCCGCCTGCGGCGGCGAGGCGAAGGTTCCCTTCGAGCCCAAGTCTGACCGTCCCGTCTACTGCAGCGACTGCTTCGCCAAGATGCGCGAGCAGCAGGGCTGAAATTCCTCTGCCAGGCAAAAGGGCGCCCAACCGGGCGCCCTTTTTCTGCCTTGGGCAGGGCGGAGCGGCAAATCGCAACTCCCGGTTGCGCGGATTCCAGCCCCGGCTGGTGGACCCGCAACCGTGGGCCCGCTCAGAATAAAGAGGAAAGGAGTGAGGTCCATGACACTGGGCGAGAGCATTCAAACCAAGCGCGCGGTCCAAGGCCTGTCCCAGGAAAAGCTGGCGGAGCTGGTGGGGGTGTCCCGCCAGGCGGTGAGCAAGTGGGAGGTGGGCGACGCGGTGCCCGACACGGATAAGCTGGTCCCCCTGGCCCAGGCGCTGGGCTGTTCAGTGGACGAGCTGCTGGGCCATGTGCCGCCGGTCCCGCCGGCGGGACCGGCGGGGGAGAAGCCGCGCGGCCCGGGCTGGTTTGCCCTCCACTGGTACTGGCTGGGGCTGATTCCGGCGGCCTGGGGGGCCTATAGAGCCATCCAGGGCGTGGTGTCGGTCTTCCAGATGAAAAATCAGCTCAATTTCATCGGCCAGCTGCTGGCCAGCGGCTTCACCAGCGGTGAGGACGAACACTTCCAGCGCTTTTTCACACAACGCGGAGAGGTGATTGTCTCCGAGATTGTGAAGGCCCTATTGCCGGTGTTTTTGGCGGCCGGTGGGGCGGTTTTGGTTGGCCTGCTGATATTCTTCCTGGGCCGCCGCTATGTGCGCCGGAAGTGCGGCGGGACGGGAAAATAGGGCGGCTGAGCGCCCGGAGGCCGGAAGCCGGGCAGAAAAACGGATTTTTTGCAAATTCCCCATTGAAAAACCAGGAAAGTTCGGCTATACTATCCCTGTACCCCACAAGAACGGAGGAGAGTCCCATGACCATTACCAAAGACACCATCATCGGTGATATCCTGACCATCGCCCCCCAGACCGCGCCCCTGTTTATGAACATCGGGATGCACTGCTTGGGCTGCCCGGCCTCTCGGGGCGAGACGGTGGAGCAGGCCTGCATGGTCCACGGTGTGGACCCGGACGAGCTGCTGGCCAAAATCAACGGTATGCTCGAGGGCTGAGCGGCCGCGGTATCAAGCAAGAAAAGGGGGACGGCGCGCCGTCCCCCTTTTTGATATCAGAGCCTTTACAGGCGCCGGGCTGTTCTGATAGAATACCGGCAGAGAGTTTCTTCAGGGAGGGATGAAGATGAGGGTATGCCTGCTCCAGGGGAGCCCCCGGAAGGGGGGGAACACCGCCGCGCTGGCGGAGGAGTTTCTGGACGAGTGCGGGAGCCTGGGGATGGAGCGCTGCCGAATCGACCTCTATGACGGCCAGGTCCTTCCCTGCCTGGGCTGCATGGCCTGTCAGGACCATCCCGGCGGGCCGGGCTGTGTCCAGAAGGACGGCTTCGAGGAGCTGTTCTCCCGTATGGCGGACAGCCAACTGATTGTGCTGGCCACCCCCATCTACGCTTTTTTCTGCACCGCCCCGATGAAAGCCCTGTTGGACAGAACCATCTACGCCGGCAATAAGCGCTACGGCGCGGCGCCGGCGCAGCACCTGTTGGAGGGGCGGCGGCTGGCCTCCATCGCCACCTGCGGCTATCCCCCGGAGCGGGGGGCGGACCTGTGGGAGGAGGGCCTCAAGCGCCTGTGCCGGCATAGCGGGATGGAGTATATGGGTCTGTTCTGCCGCCGGGACTGGGGACGGGAGACCCCCTTCCTGGATGGGGAGAAGGCCCGGGCGGTGCGGGACTTTGCCCAGGCGCTCCACCTGGCGGTCAAGGTGGACTGCCTGTGAGCGCGCAAAGAGAGCTGTCTGCCCGCCTGCGGATGGTGGCCAATCTGGTGCCCCCGGGGGTGCGGCTGGCGGATGTGGGCACCGACCACGCCTATCTCCCGGCCGCCCTCATACTGGAGGGGAAGATTCCCTGGGCCGTGGCCGCAGACTTGCGCCAGGGGCCGCTGTCCCGGGCCAGGGCCACGGTGCGGCGGGCCGGACTGGAGGGCAAGGTGGCTTTCCGGCTGTGCGACGGCCTGTCGGGCGTCCGCCCGGAGGAGGTGGACGCGGTGGCCATCGCGGGCATGGGGGGCGAGACCATCGCCGCCATCCTGGCCGCGGCCCCGTGGCTCCGGGAGGGGGACGTCCCCCTGGTGCTCCAGCCCATGTCCACCATGGACGGGCTGCGGCGGTGGCTGGGGGAGAACGGATACCGGATTGTCCGGGAGGAGCTGTGCCAGGAAGGGGAAACCCTTTACACCGCTTTTTTCGTCCGGGCGGGGGAGATGCCCGCCATGACTGCGGCCCAGCTGGCGGCGGGGCAAAATACCGCCCACCCCCTGCGGGGGGCGTGGCTGGAGTTCTGGATTGGCAAGACCCGCCGGGCGCTCTCCGGCCTGGCCCTGGCCAGGGGAGAGGCGGCCGCCCTGCGGCGGCAAGGGCTGGAGCAGGTTTTGGAGGGGCTTTTGGAAATGAAAGAGGAGTGGGAAGCATGGCAGACGTGAGGGAAATTTACCGCGCCATCGATGACTGGGCCCCCTTTGCCATCCAGATGGAGTTTGACAACGCGGGCTTTTTGGTGGGCCGGGGGAACCGGGAGGTACGTAAGATTCTGGTGTCTCTGGACATCACCGAGGCGGTGGCCGGCGAGGCGGCGGACTGGGGCGCGGAGCTGATTGTGGCCCACCACCCGGTGATTTTCCAGCCGGTGCGCTCCCTCACCGATGCGGACCCCACCGGGCGCATTCTTCTGCGGCTGGCGGAGGCGGGCGTGGCCGCCATCTGCGCCCATACCAATCTGGACGCGGCGGCGGGGGGAGTGAACGACTGCCTGGCCCAGGCGCTGGAGCTGACCGGCGTAGAGCAGCTGCACCAGGATGGGACGCTGCCCGGCGGGACCCCCTACGGCATCGGACGGGTGGGGCGGGCGCACAGGCCGGGCCTGGACGCAAAGGGGTACGCCGCCTTTGTGAAGGAGAAGCTGAACGCCCCCCTGGTGCAAACTGCGGACGCCGGCCGCCCGGTCTCCCGGGTGGCGGTGGGAGGGGGCAGCTGCGGCTCCATGCTGGACGAGGTGCTGGCCGCCGGGTGCGACACCTTTGTCACCGCCGATGTGAAGTACGATGTGTTCCTCCGGGCCATGGCCCTGGGACTCAACCTGCTGGACGCGGGCCACTTTGCCACCGAGAATGTGGTCTGCCCGGCCCTTGTCCGCTTTTTGCAGGCGCGCTTTCCCCAGGTGGAGGTCCGCTTGTCCCAGCGGCACGGGGAGGTCCGCGCCGGTGTCTGAGCTGCGGATAGAGGGCCGGCGGGCGGAGGGGCTGACGGCGCTGGCCCTGTTCCTGCTGCTGATGGCCCGGGCCTGCGCCTACGGGTGGCGGTACTGGCCCCAGCTGGACGACTATATCCAGTACCACAACTATCCCCTGTCCGGCAGTTTTTGGGAGCTTCAGCAGACCACTGGCCTGCTGGCCTCCCGGCCGCTGGCCGGGCTGGCCGACTACTTTGTGTGGGCACCCCTGTTCTCCCATATGCTGTTGGGCGTGGCGGCCGTCTCCCTGCTGTACGCCACCGCGGCGCTGATGCTGAAACGGCAGCTGGGCCGCTACTTCCCCGTCGGCCCCCTGTTTTTGGTGGTGCTGACCCTGCTGCCCCTGGGGGTGGAGGGCACCTACTGGATGTCCGCCTCCACCCGGGTGGTGTGCGGGCTGTTTTTGGCGGCGCTGGCGGCCTGGGCCTTCCTGCGGTGGATGGACACCGGCCGCTGGGGCTGGGCGCTGGCCTTTGTGCCGCTGCAAATGCTGCCCTTTGGATGGTATGAGCAGTCGGGCATTTTCTCTGTGGCCCTGATTGTGGGCATGGGGATTTTAGAGGTCATCCGGGACCGGAAAAAGCTGCCGCCCGCCCTGCTGTCCCTGTGGGGGGTGCCGGCCATGCTCTTGTACCAGAAGCTGACCGGCCTGTTGGCCGCCGCCGGCGGTGTGTACAGCAGCCGGGCGGAGTTTATCTGGCCTGACGAGCCCTATTGGCGGAACACCTTCGTCTGGGAGGTGCTGGAGCAGATGCGGGCGGTCTTTGTGGAGGGGAATTTCTATACCCTGGCCAAGGGCTTTGTCCGCAGCGCCCGGGAAATTCTGTCCGGCGGGCTGCTGCTGTGGGCCGTTGCCGCCGCCGCCCTGTGCGTGCTGTTCTGGTTTGCCGCCTCCCGGCTGGAGGGCGGGAGGGAGAAAAAGCCGCTGTCTCCCTGGCTGGCCCTTTTGGCCGGGGTGCTGCTCTTTCTGGCCCCGGTCAGCCTGTTTTTCGTGCTGGAGAACCCCTGGTTCTCCTTCCGGGGGGCGGTGACCTCCTTTGTGGGTCTGGCCCTTGTGGCGGACACGGCGGTGATGGCCCTGTGGCGGCGTCTGCCCGGCTTTGGGCGGGGCCCTGCCGGTTTGGCGGCGGCGGCCGCGCTGGTGTTCGTGATAGCCGGGGCCTCGGAGATTGGGGACTACCGGGCCACCTATGAACAGGACCAGCGCCTGGGCCGGCTGACCGTTGGTACTCTCTCCGAGGACCTGGACGCCCGGGATAACGGCCGGGTGGGGCTTCTGGGGGTGGAACCCTCCTTCCTGCCGAACCAGAATTTCTTTTACCACGAGCACATTCACGGCTGCACCGAGAGCGCCTGGGCCTTCCAGGGGCTGCTCACCAGTCTGGACAGCTCCCGGAGCTGGAACGTGACCCCTCTGCCTTCCGACCCCATCTACCGGCAGTGGAACGCCGCCACAAACCGCCCCGGCGGCTTTGACTACCTGTACTGGTACGACGGAGACGCCCTGGTCCCGGCGGTGTTGGAGCCGGCGGGGGAGAAGGCCTTCCAGGTGCTGGACGGGGAGGGGAGGGCGCTGGGCCGAATCTGGGAGGAGGACGGAATCGGCTATTTCAGGACAGCGGGATAGAAAAAACACTTGCATTTCCCCGTTTGCTGTGATATGATACCAAAGTCTGAATAACGGGCGGTCCTCTGCGGCGCCCCTCCAGCTCTGTGGAAGGGGCAGGGGCCGGAATGAACGCCTATATAACAGGAGGAAAATCAAATGGATCTGATGCAGGCTTTTACCGAGAAGTACAAGAAGGCTGAGCCCCCCGTGGTGTCCGTGGGCGACACGGTCCGCGTCCACCTGAAGGTCAAGGAGGGCAACCGCGAGCGTATCCAGGTGTTCGAGGGCACCGTCATCGCCAAGAAGCACGGCGGCATCGAGGAGACCTTCACCGTCCGGCGCATCTCCTATGGCGTCGGCGTGGAGAAGGTGTTCCCCGTTCACGCCCCCTCTGTGGAGAAAATCGAGGTCGTGCGTCATGGTAAGGTCCGCCGCGCCAAGCTGTACTACCTGCGCGGCCGCGTGGGCAAGGCCGCCAAGGTCAAGGAGGCCCTGTAAGTCCAACCGAAAAGAGGAGCGGGAGACCGCTCCTCTTTGCTATATTTCCCGCCCGCCGGGCGGGAACGCACCCAGAGACAGGAGGCGAGAGCCGTGTACATCCAGTGGTATCCCGGGCATATGACCAAGACCCGCCGGCAGATTGAGGCCGACCTGAAGTTAGTGGACATCGTGGTGGAGCTGGTGGACGCCCGGATTCCGGCCTCCAGCCGCAATCCGGACATCGACGCCATCGGTGCCGGAAAGCCAAGGCTGGTGGTGCTCAACCGGGCCGACCAGGCCGATTCAGAGGCCAGCCGGATATGGAGCGCCTGGTTCCGGGCGCAGGGCCTTTCCGTTTTAGAGACCGACGCCAGGACCGGCCGGGGAATCGAGCAGTTCTCCTGGGTGATACGCGGCGCGCTGAAAGAGCAGATTGCCCGCTGGCGGGAGAAGGGCCAGGTGGGCCGCCCCGTCCGGGCCATGGTGGTGGGGGTGCCCAACGTGGGCAAGTCCACCTTTATCAATAAGGTGGCCAAAAAGAAGTCGGCCAAGGCCGGCGACCGGCCTGGGGTCACCCGGGGCAAGCAGTGGGTCAACGTGGACCGGGGGCTGGATTTGCTGGACACGCCGGGCATCCTGTGGCCCAAGTTTGAGGACGAGCGCACCGGGATGAACCTGGCCTTCACCGGCGCGGTAAAGGATGACATCATGGATACCGAGACCCTGGGCTGCCACCTGATGGCCCTCATGGGGGGGCGCTATCCCAAGGCTCTGGCCGCCGCCTATAAGCTGGATGAGACGCCCGGCCGGGCGGAGGGGGAAAACGATGTGGCCTACGGTTACCGCCTGCTCCAGACCTGCGCCCAGCGCCGGGGGATGCGCATCTCCGGCGGGGAGCTGGACACCGAGCGGATGGCCCGGGTGCTGCTGGACGAGTACCGGGGGGGCAAGCTGGGACGCTTTACCCTGGAGCTGCCGGAGGAGGTCAAAGGATGAAACCGACGCCGAAGCAGTATCTGTGTTATTTGATATTTATGCTTTTGGCCTGTGGCGGCGCGCTGCTGTGGCAGCTGTTCCTGCCCCAGCTGGGCGGGCAGTTCACAAGTTGGGGCCAGGCCCCGGGATGGCAGCGGGAGATCGCCCTGTGGAATGTGGGGCTGATTGCCGCGATTCTCTACGCGGTAAAAAAGAGGACCACAGCGCTGCTGCGCCTGATGACCCTTCAGTCCATGCTCTTGTGCTGGGCGCTTGGAATCAACCATTTGGCCGCTGTGCTCACAGCGGGGACCGCCGGCTATGTGATTCATGTTCTGGGGGTTCTGGAAGTTATGCTGCTGGGCGGAATATGGGGAACTGTTCTATGGATTCGGGGAAGAAAGTAGGGACATAGCATGGACCTGTGGAACTATGAGCGGCAGGCCCTGGAGGAGGGACACGCCGTTATCTGCGGCTGTGACGAGGCGGGGGCCGGCCCCCTGGCGGGGCCGGTGTACGCCGCCGCTGTGATTTTGCCCCTGGGGCTGGAGCTGCCGGGGCTGGACGACTCCAAAAAGCTCCCGGAGCGCAGGCGGGAGGCGCTGTTCCCCAAGATTCAGGAGCAGGCCCTGGACTGGGCGGTGGCCTGGGTCCCGGCGGATGAGATTGACCGGACGGATATTCTCAGCGCCCGGATGCGGGCCATGGAGCTGGCCATCGGCAAGCTGCGGCTGCGGCCCGACTTCGCCCTCATCGACGGCAACCGGGACCGGGGCCGGTCGGCCGCCATTACCACTTGTCACCGCTGCATTGTAAAGGGAGATGGCCTGTCGGCCTCCATCGCCGCGGCCTCGGTGCTGGCCAAGGTGAGCCGGGACCGGGCCATGGAGGAGCTGGACCGGCTGTATCCCCAGTACGGCTTTGCCCGGCATAAGGGCTATGGGACCAGCCTCCACTACGAGATGCTCCGGCGCTATGGCCCCAGTCCCATCCACCGCCGGAGCTTTCTGAAAAACCTATGAGCGGCCGGGAGAGCGGGCTGCTGGGCCACTGGGGGGAGGGGCTTGCGGCTAACTTCCTGCGGGACAAGGGCTATGTGATTTTAGCGGCCAACTGGCGCTGCCGGTTTGGAGAGATTGACCTTATCGCCTCCGACGGGACCTGCCTGTGCTTTGTGGAGGTCAAGCTGCGCAAGAGCGACGCCTTCGGAAGCGCCGCCGGCTTTGTGGACCGGCGCAAGCAGGAGAGGCTGCGGGCCGCCGCCGGGCTCTATCTCAGCCAGGAGGGGGACGGCGGCCTCCAGCCCCGCTTTGATGTGGTGGAGATATACGCCCCCCAGGGGGCGGCCACCCGGCGGCCGGAGATAAGCCTGATGGAAAACGCCTTTTAGTCCCGCTTTCTTTCCTCCATCCCTTGACCTGTCGGGGGGAAGATGGCATAATTTGAATATCGGCATGACAGGGCGCCGGTGTCGCCCAATACAGTTTTGAGATGGGAAGGATCGCCATGCAGTATACCAGCACCAGAGATTTGCAGTTTAAATGCTCCGCCTCCCAGGCCATCACCCAGGGCCTGGCCAGAGACGGCGGGCTGCTGACTCCCTTTTATATCCCCAAGCTGCCGGGCAAGGCGCTGGAGGACATGACGTCCATGGCCTACCAGCAGCGGGCGGTGTACATCATGAAGCAGTTTTTAGAGGAGTTCTCCGTTAAGGAACTCACCGCCTTTGCCAACGCCGCCTACGGCCCGGCCAAGTTCGACACCCCCGCCGTGGCCCCGGTGCGCACCGTGGACGGGAACACCCACTGCCTGGAGCTGTGGCACGGCCCCACCTGCGCGTTTAAGGACATGGCCCTGCAGATGCTGCCCCATCTGCTGACCGCTTCCCTGTCCAAGACCGAGGAGGAAAAGACGGTGTGCATCTTGGTGGCCACCTCCGGGGACACCGGCAAGGGGGCGCTGGAGGGCTTCCGGGATGTGCCCCGCACCAAAATTCTGGTGTTCTACCCCAAGGACGGGGTGTCCCAGGTCCAGCAGCTTCAGATGGTCACCCAGGAGGGGGAGAACGTGGGCGTGGCCGC
>CASECK010000062.1 GCA_949286295.1 uncultured bacterium
AATATTCCGTTTTATTATTCACTCCGCGGCAAAAATGGGCGCCCGGCCCAAAGGCCGGGCGCCCCCAGGGGAGACGGCCCCTCAGAACTTGGAGATTCCGTAGCTGTTGGCCAGGCCGTCCAGCTTCTGTCCCGCTTTGCAAAGGGGACACTCCTTGGCGTCATAGGTCCCGTAGCCCGGGACGTCCTCGGGGGTGAACAGGCTGTACACCGGGATGCCCCCCACCTGCTCGGGCACGCTGAACACCGCCGCGATGCCCTGGACCTTTCCCCCATAGTACTCCACGCACTCCAGGCAGCGGGCCACCGTCAGGCCGGAGTTGACCGTGGAAATCAAAATAAGCACCTCCCGGCCTGTCACCATGGGCAGCAGGTTGTCCCGGAAAATCAGCTGGCCGTTGGAATCGTACTCCGGGGTAATGACGTCGATGTTCTTATCCTGGTTGACGCTGAAGCGGTCCTTCTGGGCCAGGTGCCGGGCCAGGAACGCGCCGATTACCTCGCTGCCGTCCAGGCACACCACCGTGTCCACGCCCTTCTCATAGGCGTACCGCTGGGCCAGGGTCATGGCCGCCTGGCGGGCCATGGTGTGCTCGTGCTTCATGCGGGTGATGTCGATGTAGTGGGTGTTGTGGGAGTGGCGGGTGGCGAAATGGCCCTGGAGCACCGTCACCTCCAGCTTGCGGTCCAGGCGATGGCAAATACGTGTTTCAATCATGGTGTAACCTCCTGTCCGTCCCAAGTCGGGGCCTTCTGGGTTCACTATATCACGCCTTGTCGGAAATTACAATCTTTTTGATAATTTTTCCTTTCTTTTCGTTCTTTTGACCGACATAAAAACTCCCCGGGCCTCCATAGAAGCCCGGGGAGTGGGGGGATAAAACAATGTCAGCCGGCCAAAATCGCCTGGGAGATGGCCTCGAACACCGCGTCCTGGCCCTCGCACATGACCATCAGGACGGTGCCGTCCTCCAGGGTCTCCAGCCGGGCGCTGCCGGCCACCTCGTACTGGTCGGCCAGGTAGTGCTCAAAGCTGGCCTTCTGGGCGTCGATGTAGCCCTGGAGCGCCTGGGTCACCGCCTCGGTCTTGTCCTGGGCGGGCATCACGGCGGCGATGCCGTAGGCCTGGACGTTCATCAGCGAAGAGCTGATGCCAAAGGCCTGCATATCCTCCTGGGCCAGGCCCATGGCCTCCAAAATCATGGCGGACATATCCTCCTGGCTGACCGCGGTGAACACCGGGTTGTACTCTACCAGCTCGCCGCCGTTTTCGGTGATGGCGGTGCTGTACAGCTGGGCCAGCTCCTCGGGGGTCTTGGCGCCGGCGCCAGAGCCGGAACCGGCGTCAGAGCTGGAGCCGCCGGTGCAGCCGGCCAGCAGGGCGGCGGTCAGGGCCAGGGTCAGGGCACAGGTCAAAAGCTTTTTCATAGATGGGGGTTCCTCCGTTTTCTTGGTTTGCGGAAACGGCCGTTTCCGGCCTTCCTCTCCCTTGGACGGCGCCGGAGCGGAAAAGTTCCCGCCCCGCCCCAAATTTTTTCGGATGCCCCCTTCCCCAGCCAAAGGGCTTAGAGGGGAAAAATCAGGCGCACCGTGCTCCCCTGGCCGGGGGCGCTGGTCAACTCCACCTGGGCGCCGTGGAGGGCCGCCCCATGCTTGACGATGGACAGGCCCAGTCCCGTGCCGCCAATCTCCTTGGAGTGGCTCTTGTCCACCCGGTAGAACCGCTCGAACACCCGCTCCTGCTCCCCGGCGGGGATGCCGATGCCCGTGTCGGCCACGGTGACCACCGCCTGGTCCTGCCCGCCGCCCACCGTGACGGTGACCTGGCCCTGGGGGCGGTTATACTTGACGGCGTTGTCGCACAGGTTGTAAATCATCTCCTCCACCACCGAGGGGATGCCGCGGATGGTCCGGCTCTCCCCCTCCACCGTGAGCTTCACCCCCGCCTTCCGGGCAAGAGGCTCCAGGCGCTCCCCCACCCGGCCGGCTATGGCCAGCAGGTCCAGGGGCTGCCGCTCCAGGTCCTCCCCGCCCTCGTCCAGCCGGGACAGGCGGATGATGTCCTCCACCAGCTGAATCAGCCGCTGGCTCTCCTTATAGATGTCGGCGGCAAAGCCGGGGATATCCTCGCTTTTCACCAGGCCATCCTTGAGGATTTCCGCCATGCCGGAGATGGAGGTGAGGGGAGTTTTGAGCTCGTGGGACACGTTGGCGGTGAACTCCCGGCGCATCCGCTCCCCCTGTTCCCGCTCGGTGATGTCCAGCAGCACCAGCACGCCGCCGGCGTTTTTCCCCGCGTGGAGCACCGGGTCGCCCAGCAGCTGGAGGATTCGGCCCTCCCGCTCCAGCCGGCCCTGGCAGCGGAGGCCCTCCAGCACCTGGCCGACCACCTGGCGGAAGGCATCGCTGCGCTCCAGGGTGAACACGTTGGCCTCCTCCTCCGGGGGGGCCGCGCCCAGCAGGCGGATGGCCCCCCGGTTATAGGACAGCACGCGGCCCCGGCTGTCCAGCAGCAGGAAGCCCTCGGACATATTCTCCGTCAGGGCGGTGAACTCCTGCCGGCGCTGGCGCAGCAGCTCAATCTGGCTTTGGATGGTGTCGTTCTGCCGGCGGATGCGGGTCAGCAGGGGGGCCAGCTCGTCATAGGCGCCGCCCTTCTCCGGGCGCTCCAAGTCCAGCTCCAGGATGGGCCGGATGATTCGCCTGGCCAGCCGGGAGGCCAGCGCGGCGGCAAACAGTCCCGTGATGACCAGGATAATCAGGATGGGCTGGACCATGGACAGCAGCAGGGTGACGGCGGTGCGCTGCTCCCCGGCCAGGCGGATGACGGTGCCGTCCTCCAGCCGCTGGGCCACATAGATGGTCCGCTGGGCCAGGGTGGCCGACTGCCGCTGGGCAGTGCCCCGGGTCCCCAGGACGGCCTCCCGAATCTCCTCCCGGTCCCCGTGGTTTTCCATTCTGGCCGGGTCGGCCCGGTTGTCGTACAGGACGGTGCCGTCCCGGTCCACCCAGGTGATGCGGGTGGAGGTCTGAAGACCGTCGAAATACGCCCCGCCCATGGCCTCCACCCCCCGGGCCACCATCTGGGCCTCGGCGGACAGCTCCTGGGTAATCTGGCCGGTGAAGTACTGGTAGAGCATCCCCAGAAACAGCGCCGCCGACAGCAGGAACACCCCCACGCCCACGGCCAGAAAATTGCGAAAGATTTTTTTCGTCACGTCACACACCTCGTTGTCGTCCCCGCCGGGCAGGGCGCACCGGTCCCGGGTTACGCTCCGCCAATCTTATATCCCACGCCCCGGACCGTCTCGATGTAGTCTCCGCAGGGGCCCAGCTTCTGGCGCAGGGTGCGGATGTGCACGTCCACTGTGCGGCTGGCTCCGTCAAACTCATAGCCCCAGATGGTGTTAAGCAGCTGGTCCCGGGTGAACACCGTCCCCCGGCGCTCCAACAGCAGGCACAGCAGCTGAAACTCCTTCAGAGTCAGCGCCACCTCCCGCTCCCCCACCTGGACCACGTGGCGGGCGGGGTCCACCAGCAGCTGGCCCAGGCGGAATACCCCCTCTTCCCCGCCGGGTCCGGCGTGGCGCAGGGCGGTCCGGACCCGGGCCATCAGCTCCATCATCCCGAAGGGTTTGGCCACATAGTCGTCCGCCCCCTGGTCCAGCCCCATCACCTTGTCGTACTCGGTGCCCTTGGCGGTGAGCATGATGACGGGCAGCTTCTTTGTGGCCGGAGCGGCCCGCAGGCGCCAGAGCACCTCCAGGCCGTCCTCCTCGGGCAGCATGATGTCCAGCAGCACCAGCTCGGGCCGGCGCTCCCCCAGGGCGTGCCAGAACTGGGAGGGCTTTTCAAAGCCCTCCGCCTCCATCCCCTGGCTGTTCAGGGTATAGACCACCAGCTTGCGGATGCTGGCGTCGTCCTCCAAGATATAGATCACGTCATTCACCTCTCGCGCCCGGGACGGGCGGGTCAGTCTTCCTCATACTCGCCGGTGACGGCGTATTCCACCCACTGGGCGATGTTGCAGGCGTGGTCGCCGATGCGCTCGAAGTACTTGGCAATCATCAGCAGGTCCAGGCACAGCCCGCCGTCCTCCCCCCGGGCAATCAGGCCGGTCAGCTCCCGGCGGATGCTCAGAAACAGCCCGTCCACCTGGTCGTCCTGGGCGATGACCCTGTGGGCCAGCTGCACATCCCGGCGCACAAAGGAGTCCACGCTGTCGGTGACCATCCGGATGGCGGCCAGGGCCATCTCATTCATGGGAATCTGCCGCTTGACGGGGCCGTCCTCCATGTCCCGGACAATCTCCGCAATGTCGGCAGCCTGGTCCCCGATGCGCTCCATATCGGAAATCATGCGCATGGCGGCGGACACGGTGCGCAAATCACCGGCCACCGGCTGCTGGCGCAGCAGCAGCTTCATGCACTGGCTCTCGATGTCCCGCTCCTTGTGGTCAATCTCCTGCTCCAGCGCCACCGCCCGCTGCCCCAGGGGCGCGTCGGCCTCCAGATAGGCCTTGGCGGCGGCGGAGATGGCCTCCTCGCACAGCGCGCCCATCTCAATCAGCTCCACGTTCAGCTGCTCCATCTGCTCGTTGAAGGTATTTCTCATATCAGCCAAACCTCCCGGTGATGTAGTCCTCCGTGCGCTTGTCCCGGGGCATGGAGAAGATGTCCTCCGTGGAGCCGAACTCCACCAGCTCGCCCAGCAGAAAGAAGGCGGTGTTGTCTGAGATGCGGGCCGCCTGCTGCATATTGTGGGTGACCATGATGATAGTATAGTCTTTTTTCAGCTCCGCGGCAAGGTCTTCAATCTTGGAGGTGGAGATGGGGTCCAGGGCGGAGGTGGCCTCGTCCATCAGCAGCACGTCCGGCTTGACGGCCAAGGCCCGGGCGATGCACAGCCGCTGCTGCTGCCCGCCGGACAGGCCCAGCGCGGACTTTTTCAGCCGGTCCTTCACCTCGTCCCAGATGGCCGCCCCCCGCAGGGACTGCTCCACAATCTCGTCCAGCTTCACCTTGTTGCGCACGCCGTGGGTCCGGGGGCCGTAGGCCACGTTGTCATAGATGGACATGGGGAAGGGGTTGGGCTTCTGAAATACCATGCCGATTTTCTTGCGCAGGCCGGTGACGTCCTGGTCGGGGGCATAGATTTCCTGTCCCCGATAGGTCAGCGACCCGGTGATGCGCACCCCCTCGATGAGGTCGTTCATGCGGTTGATGGTGCGCAGAAAGGTGGATTTGCCGCAGCCGGAGGGGCCGATGAGGGCGGTAATCTGCCGCTGGGGGATGTCAATGCTCACATCCTTGAGGGCGTGGTTCTCCCCGTAGTACAGGTTCAGGTCCCGGGCTGAGATAATCCTCTCGTCCATTTGGCATATGCTCCTTCTATCCGTTCAGAATAAGTCCCGGCCCTGCCGGGGGGTGTTCAGCCGTGTTTCTGTCTCAGCTTCTTGCCCGCCAGCTTGGCCGCCAGGTTGATGGCCAGGGCCAGCACCAGCAGCACCACCGCCACGGCGAAGGCCGGGTCCATCATGGCCCGCTCCTTGGCAAACACATACAGCTGCACCGTCAGGGTGGCGCCGGAGCTGTGGGTGAATTTGTCCCAGCTGGCGAAAAAGTCGTTCATGGAGTTGCCCATGCCCCCCACATAGAGCAGTACGGCGGACTCGCCGATGATGCGCCCCACGGCCAGGATGCACCCGGTGACGATTCCGTCGATGGAGCCGGGCAGCACGATGGTCCGAATCATGTGCCATTTCCCGCTGCCCAGGCCCAGTGCCCCCTCCCGGTACCCCTGGGGCACGGTCTTGAGGGACTCCTGGGTGGTGCGGATGATGGTGGGCAGGTTCATCATGGCCAGCGCCAGGGAGGCGGCCAGCAGGGAGTAGCCAAGCCCCAGGGTCTTGCTGAAGGCCAGATAGCCCACCAGGGCGTATAAAATCGAGGGGATACCGGCCAGGGTCTCGGTGGCAAACTCAATTCCGGCCACCAGCCGGCGGTTGGCGGCGTACTCCGTGAGGTAGACCGCCGCCCCCACCCCCAGCGGCAGGGCGATGACCAGGGTGGCAACGACCACGTACAGGGTATTGTTGATGGCCGGCAGGATGCCCATCGTCCCCCGAATCAGCGATTCTTGGCTGGTGAGAAACTCCAGGGACAGGTTGGGCAGTCCCCGGAAGCAGATATACCCGATGAGAAACAGCAGCAGGGCCACGGTCACCCCCGCGCAGGCCCACACCAGGGCCCGCAGGCCCCCGTCGTAAATCCGGCGCCCGGCGGACAGGCCCTCGCCTGTCCGCGCCCGGGCCAGGCGGTCCGCCTTGGCCGCACGCGTCATAGCTTCCACTCCTTCCATCCCCTCACTCCTTCTCCCGTTTGAGAATCAGATTCAGCACCACATTGATCATCATAATGAACAAGAACAAAATCAGGCCGATGGAAAACAGGGCCATCTTCTGCAAGCTCCCGTCCGGGGCATAGGACATCTCGCTGGCCACGGCGGTGGTCAGGAACTTGACGCTGGAGAACAGGGAGGGCATATTGGGCGCGTTGCCCGCCACCATCATAATGGCCATGGCCTCGCCGATGGCCCGCCCCACCCCCAGCACCACCGCGGCGGCGATGCCGCTTTTGGCCGCGGGGGCGGTGACCCGGAAATAGGTCTCCATCTCTGTGGCTCCCAGGGCCAGGCTGGCCTCCTCATACTCCCGGGGGACGGCCCGCAGGGCGGTCTCGGACACGGAGATGATGGAGGGGAGAATCATCACCGCCAGCACCAGGATGGCGGCCAGCAGGGTGTCCCCGGCGGGCAGTCCGAACAGCTCCCGGATGCCGGGCAGCAGGATGACCATGCCCACCATGCCATACACCACCGACGGGATACCGGCCAGCAGGTCCACCGCCGGCCGGATGGCGGCGGCCACCCGGCGGGGCGCCACCTTGGCCAGGAACACCGCGGTCAAAAATCCGATGGGCACACCAATCACAATGGCCCCCGCCGTGCCGTAGATGGATGTCAGGATAAAGGGGAGAATCCCGTACTGGGGCTCTGTTTTATTGGTGGAGTCCCAGGTGGTCCCGAACAGGAAGTCCACCACCCCCACCTGCCTGATGGCCGGAATGCCGGAGACAACCAGATAGATTGTGATGACCAGCACGAAGGCCACCGCCACAAATCCGCACAGGAAAAACAGCCCGTGCATCCCCGCCTCCAGCGGATTGGTCTTTTGGGCGCGCTTCACCGTGAACCCACCTTTCTGTGTTTGGAACAGCTTAAACATTGTGTTTCCGCGCGCCAAAACACGCGGCCGTCGGACGCGTGTTTTGGCGGATATGGGAGCCGTGCGCCGGCCGCGCTTACTGGGCGGGGGGCACGGCGCCGGCCTGGGCGATGAAACCGGCGGCGTCAGCGCTCATGGCGTAGTCCAGGAAGGCCTGCGCCGCGGGAGACAGCTGGGTGTCCTGCTTGGTAATCATCACGAAGGGGCGCTGGATGGCGTAGGTGCCGTCCAGGATGGTGGTCTCGGAGCACTCCACGCCGCCCACCTTCAAGGCCTTGACGGTCTCGTTGACAGCGGACAGGGAGGCGTAGCCGATGGCGCCGGGGTTGGAGGCCACATTGCCAATCACGTCGCCGGTGGAGGAGTACTCGTTGAGGTACTGACAGGCGTCCTCCACGCCCAAAATCTCCTCAAAGGCGCCCCGGGTGCCGGAACCGGCCTCCCGGCCGTAGACGGCGATGGCCTCGTCGGCGCCGCCCAGCTGGGACCAGTTGGTGACCTGGCCGGTGAAAATCTGGGCAATCTGCTCGGTGGTCAGGTCCTCCACGCCGTTGCCGGGGTTGACGATGACGGCCACGCCGTCATAGGCCACCACGTTGGACACCGCGCCCTGGGCGGTCTCCTCCTCAGTCAAGGCCCGGGAGGCCAGGCCGATATCGGCGGTGCCGTCGATGGCGGAGGTCACGCCGGCGCCCGAGCCGGAGCCGGTGTAGTTGACGGTCACATCGGGGTGCATCTCCTCAAAGGCCTCTTTGAGAATGAGCACCACGCTCTCCATGGAGGTGGAGCCGTTGGCGTTCACCGTGCCGGAGAGGGTCTCAGTTTCATTGCTTCCGTTTCCGGTGACGCTGGATGCGTCGTTCTGTCCTCCGGTGGATTGGGAGGTGCCACCGGTAGTTCCGCAGGCCGCCAGAGACACGGCCATAACCAGGCCCAGAGCCAGGCAAGTCAGCTTTTTCATGGTTGAAAACTCCTTTTCGTTTTTGTGTTGTTTCCTTGTTGGTTTCCGATGCTCAGTATAGAAATCCATTGTAAAATTTGAAACCGCCGGGCGGTTAAATCGATGTAAAATCAACGCGGGGTCCGGACGTTTCGCCCGGCCCCCGCGTCTTGGAAAGCCCTGCCCGCTTCGCGTCAGTGCCGCTCTTCCACCGGGTCCGCCTCCCGGAACAACAGGGAGACGCACCACACGGCGGACAGCCCCACCAGGGTGTAAATCACCCGGCTTATCATGCTCCCGGAGCCGCCGCAGGCAAAGGCCACCAAATCAAACTGGAACAGCCCCACGCTGCCCCAGTTCAGCCCGCCGATGATGAGCAGCGTCAGGGCGATTTTGTCCATAACCATGTCAGACCACCTCCTTCTCTCGGCTTCCACAGGTAGTTTGCGCCGGAACGGCGGCTTTATCAATGGCAAATTTATGCGTATCTGTCCCGAATTTTTTACAGAAAAGGCGCGGTCCCTCGGAAGGAGGGGCCGCGCCCGAGGCGGTTCTTATCCCTTGTCCTTATTGCAGCGCGTCCCGGCCAAATCCGTTGGGCAGCAGCCGCTCCAGGGTGGTCTGTGTATACGCCCCGTCCCGCCGGGCGCACAGCACCCGCAGCCCGGGGGCAAACTCATAGAGCATCTGCCGGCAGGCCCCGCAGGGCCAGCAGTAGTCCTCTCCCCGGCCGGCCACGGCAATGGCTGTAAAGCCGCCTGCGTACCCCCCGCTGACTGCTTTGACCAGGGCGGTCCGCTCGGCGCAGAGGGTGCAGCCGTAGGCGGCGCTCTCCACATTGCAGCCGGTGAACACCCGCCCGTCCCCGCACAGCAGGGCGGCCCCCACGGGGAAGCGGGAGTAGGGCGCGTAGGCCTTC
>CASECK010000063.1 GCA_949286295.1 uncultured bacterium
TTGGACGGCGGGCCGTCTGACGCTCTTGCCCCGGGGACAAAGCTGTGGTAAGATACAGGCGCCGCCGGGCTCCGGCGGGGAGAGGAGAGAGAACCATGCGCTGTTTCAAGCGGATACAGGCCCATCTGGGCGAGGGGTGGCTGTTTGGTAAATGGGTGTGCTACGCCTGCCTGGTGGGGCTGCTGGTGGGGGCGGTGGCGGTGCTGTTCCACCTGGGCGTGGACTGGGCCGCCCGGCTGCGGGCCCTGCATCCCCGGCTGGTGTGGCTGCTCCCGGCGGCGGGGGCGGCCATCGTGCTGCTCTACCGGGTGTGCGGCATGGAGCGGGACAGGGGGGCCAACCTGGTGCTGGCGGCTGTCCGGCAGGCGGAGCCCCTGAAGCTGCGCACCGCCCCCCTGGTGTTTGCCGCCACGGTCCTCACCCATCTGGCGGGGGGCTCCGCCGGGCGGGAGGGGGCGGCCCTCCAGCTGGGCGGCTCCATTTCCGCCGCCCTGGGCAAGGGGGCCGGCCTGGATGAGAAGGACGAGCGCATCATGGTGATGTGCGGGATGGCCGCCGCCTTCTCCGCCCTGTTTGGCACGCCCCTGACCGCCGCCGTGTTCGCCATGGAGGTGGTCAGCGTGGGGGTGATGTACTACTCGGCTATGGTGCCCTGCCTGGTGGCCTCCACAGTGGGGCTGCTGGTGGCCCGGCAGGCCGGACTGCACGCGGCTGTGGCCTATCCGGTGGCCAGTGCGGCCGCCCTGACCCCGGTCGCCATGCTCCAGACGGCGGGACTGGGGGTGCTGTGCGCCCTGGTGTCCATTCTGTTCTGTAAGGCGGTCCACGCCGCCCCGGGACTGTACGCCAGGTATCTGCCCAACCCCCTGGTCCGGGCCGCCGTGGGCGGGTGCCTGGTGCTGGCCCTGACCCTGCTGGTGGGGGAGCAGACTTACAACGGCACCGGGGACGGGGTCATCCGCCGCCTGTTGGCGGGGGAGAGCATCCCCGCGGCCTTTTTGCTGAAGATTTTGTTCACCGCCCTCACCCTGGGGGCGGGCTTCCGGGGCGGGGAGATTGTGCCCGTGCTGTTTACCGGCTGCGCCCTGGGGACCCTGGCCGGGCCGCTGCTGGGCCTGCCCCACGAATTCTCCGGGGCGCTGGGGATGGCCGGCGTGTTCTGTGGGGCCACCAACTGCCCCATCAGCTCCATCCTGCTGGCCCTGGAGCTGTTCGGGGGTGGGGGAATGCCCCTGTACGCCCTGTGCATCGGGGTGTCCTATATGCTCTCCGGCTATTACGGCCTGTACAGCGAGCAGAAGATTGTCTACTCCAAGTTCCGCACCGAGTGGATCGACAAAAAGGCCAGATAGCGGTGTGGGCGGGGCGCGCCTAAAAAATCCGGCGGTTTAGGGAATAACTTACCCGGAATGCTTGCGCTTCCGTTTCCTGGGTGTATACTATGAATCGGGAAAGAAAACCCGCCCCGGTCCGGAGGCGGGAACAAAGCGAAAGGGGAATTGTTATGTGTGCAGAAGCGATTCGTCCTCCCGTCACGGGAATCTGTTCCTTTGGCCGCTACCCGGTCTGCCAGGATTTGAATCTGCTGCGCGCCGACTTCGGCGTGCTGGGGGTCCCCTTCGACATGGGGTCTGGGTTCAACACCGGCTCCCGCATGGGGCCCCGCCGCATCCGGGAGGCCTCCACCCAGTACGGCCGGGGGGAGACCGGCTACTACGACTATGAGGCCGGCGAGCAGATGCTGGCCGCCCCCATTACCATCGCCGACTGCGGCGACGCGGACATCATCGCCGACCGGGAGCACTCCTTTGACAGCATCGAGGAGTCGGTGCGCCGCATCCTCCGGGCGGGGGCCGTCCCCATGGTCATGGGCGGCGACCACTCCATCAGCATTCCGGTGGGCCGGGCGCTGGCCGAGTGCGGCAAGAGAATCTGCGTCATCCAGTTTGACGCCCACCTGGACTGGACCAGCAGCGTCGGCCCCCTGACCCTGGGCAACGGCAGCCCCATGCGCCGGATGTCGGAGATGGAGCACATCGGGGAGATGGTGCAGATTGGCCTGCGGGGCATGGGCAGCGGCAAAAAGAGCGACTATGACGACGCCCGGGCCTACGGCAGCCGCCTCATCTCCGCCCGTCAGCTGCACGAGAAGGGGGTGGGCTATGTGCTGGACCAGATTCCCGACGCCGAGGCCTACTACATCACCTTCGACATCGACGGCTACGATATGCCCCTGGTGCCCGGGACCGGCGCCCCCCTGCCCGGCGGCATCACCTACGACGAGAGCATGGATATGCTCAAGGCCATCTGCCAGACCGGAAAGGTGGTGGCCATGGACCTGGTGGAGGTGGCCCCGGCCTTTGACCCCAGCGGCTGCACCGCCCGCCTGGCCGCCCTGACCATGCTCCATGTGATGGCCCACGCGGGGAAGAAGCGGCACGAGAGCGGCAGGTGAACCCTGTTCCGGCGGCGCGGGAGGTCCCGCGCCGCGTTGTTTCCCGCCTTGCAAACAGAAAAAGAATTGTCTATAATAGCAGCGAACGGACCGTGTTGCCCCGCAGGAGAAAAGGAGAACGACATGACCACTTTCTATCACTTCAACTTCAACGTCCTGGACCTGGACCGCAGCCTGGCCTTCTACAAGCAGGCCCTGAATCTCACCCCCGTGCGGGAGAAGCAGGCCGCCGACGGCTCCTTCAAGCTGGTGTTCCTGGCCGACGAGGGGGGCGGCCCCTTCCAGCTGGAGCTGACCGGGCGGCGGGACCGGGAGAAACCCTATGACCTGGGGGAGTGCGAGTTCCACCTGGCCTTCCGCACCAGCGAGTACGGCCGGCTGTACGCCAGGCATAAGGAGATGGGCTGCGTGTGCTTTGAGAACCCGGATATGGGCGTCTACTTCATCTCCGACCCGGACGGTTACTGGATCGAGATCGTCCCGGAGGAGCACTGATGGCGCGGGGAGACCGGAACGTGGGGTGGCCGGGATTTTTCCGGATGTTCACCGTGCTGTGCGCCGTCATGCTGCTGCTGGCCCAGCGGGGGCAGGAGCTGTCCGGCCTGAGCGCCGGACAGTGGCAGGTGCTCAGCGTCTATGAGGGGCTCACCGTCTGGAGCATCCCGGCGCTGTTCATGCTGTGGGGGATGTTCGCCCTGGAGGGGGGGCGGCCCCGGGCCTCCTCCGCCCTGCTGTCCCTGGCCCTGCCCGCCTTCTGCCTGCTGGTGGTCTGGGGGGCGGTGTACGCGGTGGTGTCCTACCTGCTGGCGGGGGGGAGCCTGACCCTGGCCGGGGTGTGGACCGCCCTGGTGTCCGCCGCCCAGGGGAATACCTACTTCCACCTGTGGGTGCTCTACCCCCTCATCGGCCTGTACCTGGTCCACCCGGTGCTCCACCGGTTTGTCTCCTCCGCCAGCCGGGGGGAGGTGCGCTACTTCCTGCTGCTGTGCCTCCTGTTTGCCAGCCTGCTGCCCCTGTGGACGGCCTTCTTCCCGGACAGCGTCCTCGCCGCCCAGCTGGAGCGGCTGCGGGTCCACCTGGTGCTGGGCTGGGCGGGATGCTATGTGGGCGGCTGGTACCTGCGCCACTACA
Organism: uncultured bacterium; assembly: GCA_949286295.1. Taxonomy (GTDB): domain Bacteria; phylum Bacillota; class Clostridia; order Oscillospirales; family Oscillospiraceae; genus Lawsonibacter. The sequence continues at coordinate 3,587 of CASECK010000063.1, forward strand.
CCATCGGCCGGGCGGCGGAGTTCCTGCTGTACATCCTGGGGGTGCTGGGGGTGGTGCTCACCCTCATGGGCCCCCAGCTCATCGGGGGGAGCCGGGCGCTGTGGCAGCAGTACACCGCCCCCAACGTAGTGCTCACCGCCGCCGCTTTGTGCACCCTGTTCCGCTATGTGCTGGGCGTCAGCGAAGAGCGGTCCCGCCGCCGGATGGCCAGCGAGGTGGGGGACTACGCCTTTGGCATCTACCTGTTCCATCAGCTGTGGGTGCTGGTCTTCCACTGGTTTGGGGTGGGGCTGCTGTCCCTGTCCCCGGTGCTGTCGGTGCCCCTGTTCGCGGCGGTGTTCTTCCTGCTGTCCCTGCCCTTCGCCTGGCTGATCAACCTGATTCCCGTGGTGGGTCCCCGGCTGACGTGAGCGGGCCGGCGCCGCCTGGATGGAAAAAGGCCCGGAACCATCGGTTCCGGGCCTTTTTCTGTCATTGCTGCTCGGGATGGTACTCTTTACAGGTACACTTCTTCCACTTCAGCCCCGAGCCGCAGGGGCAGGGGCCGTTGCGGCTCCTATGGGGCAGGCCCCATAGGAGGCCTTTCAGATAAAAATCCCCGGCGGAAGTGAATTCCGCCGGGGACAATCCTGGCCGCTGGGCGGCTGCGGATTGACGCGCCAAACGGCGCGGGTCGCTGGCGCTCCCATCGGCCGCAACGGCTTACTGTTGCTCGGGATGGTACTCCTTACAGGTGCACTTCTTCCACTTCAGCCCCGAGCCGCAGGGGCAGGGGTCGTTGCGGCCGATGCGGATGACCTTCTTGGCCGGCTGCTTCTTCACGGTGCCGTCGCCGGCGCCGCTCTCGCCGGTGACCTTGGCCACCCGCTCCCGCTTGACCTCCTCGTTTTTGCGCAGGCGGACCAGGAACAGCCGGCGCAGGGTCTCCTCCTGGATGGCGGCCACCATGTTTTCGAACATCTCGTAGCCCTCTTTTTTATAGGCCACCACCGGGTCGGTCTGGGCGTACGCCCGCAGGCCGATGCCCTGGCGCAGCTCGGTCATGGCGTCGATGTGGTCCATCCAGTACTCGTCCACCACCCGGAGCATGATGACCCGCTCCAGCTCCCGCATGATGGGCGAGCCAATCTCCTGCTCCTTGGCCTGATAGGCCTGGGCGGCCTTGTCCACCACCAGCTGGACCAGCCCCTCGGTGTCGTACCCGGCCAGCTCCCCGTCGCTGAGCATCAGCTCGCCCGGGCGCAGGAACATGGTGCGGAAGTGGGCCACCGCCTGCTGGAAGTCCCCGGCGCTCATGTGCTCCTGCTCGCCGGAGTGGCCCCGGATGGCGTTTTCCACCATGGTGTGGAGCATGGTCTGGATAGAGGTTTGCAGGTCCTCCCCGTCCAGCACCTGGCGGCGCTGCTTGTAGATGATCTCCCGCTGGGTGTTCATCACGTCGTCGTACTGAAGCACGTTCTTCCGGGTCTGGAAGTTCCGGGACTCCACCTGCTTCTGGGCGTTCTCGATGGCGCCGGAGAGTATCTTGGCGTCAATGGGGGTGTCCTCGTCCACCCCCAGGCGCTCCATCATGTTCATCACCCGCTCCGAGCCGAACAGGCGCATGATGTCGTCCTCCAGGGACAGGAAGAACCGGGTCTCGCCCGGGTCGCCCTGCCGGCCGGCGCGGCCCCGCAGCTGGTTGTCAATGCGCCGGGACTCGTGGCGCTCGGTGCCCAGGATGAACAGGCCCCCCGCCGCCCGAACCCGGTCGGCCTCGGCCTGGATGGCCTGCTTGTACTTGGCCTCCGCCTGGGCGTACTGCTGCCGGGCGTCCAGAATCTCCTGGTTGTCCGTCTCGGCATAGCCGGTGGCCTCGGCGATAAGCTCGTCGCTCATCCCCGCCCGGCGCAAATCGGCCCGGGCCAGAAACTCCGCGTTGCCCCCCAGCATGATGTCGGTGCCGCGGCCGGCCATATTGGTGGCCACGGTGACCGCCCCGAACTTGCCGGCCTGGGCCACAATCTCCGCCTCTTTCTCGTGGTTTTTGGCGTTGAGGACGTTGTGGGGGATGCCCTTGCGCCGGAGCAGGTCGGACAGCTGCTCAGACTTCTCGATGGACACGGTGCCCACCAGCACGGGCTGGCCCTTCTGGTGGCAGGCCTCAATCTGGGCCACAATGGCCCGCAGCTTGCCGGCGGTGTTCTTATAGACCACGTCGGAATCGTCAATTCTGGCCAGGGGCTTGTTGGTGGGAATCTCCACGATGTCCAGCTCATAGATGGTGCCGAACTCCTCCTGCTCGGTCATGGCGGTGCCCGTCATGCCCGACAGCTTGTCATACAGCCGGAAGTAGTTCTGGAAGGTGATGGTGGCCAGGGTCTTGCTCTCGTTGGCCACCTCCACGTGCTCCTTGGCCTCGATGGCCTGGTGCAGCCCCTCGTTATAGCGCCGGCCGAACATGAGCCGGCCGGTGAACTCGTCCACAATGATGACCTGACCGTCCTTGACCACATAGTCGATGTCCCGCTTCATCACGCCCCGGGCCTTGATGGCCTGGTTGATGTGGTGGGACAGGGTGGTGTTCTCCATGTCCGCCAGATTCTCCACCTGGAAGAACTCCTCGGCCTTCCGGATGCCCCGGGCGGTGAGGGTGGCGGTACGGGCCTTCTCGTCCACGATGTAGTCGGCGTCGAGGCCGTCGTCCTCCTCCTCCTTGGCGTCCACCTTGGCGATGCGCTGGCACTTCAGGCGGGCGGCGAACTGGTCCACCACGGTGTACAGCTGGGTGGACTTCTCCCCCTGGCCGGAGATGATGAGGGGGGTGCGGGCCTCGTCGATGAGGATGGAGTCCACCTCGTCCACGATGGCAAAGCTGTGTCCCCGCTGGACCAGCTCGGAGGAGTAGATGGCCATGTTGTCCCGCAGGTAGTCAAAGCCGAACTCGTTGTTGGTGCCATAGGTGATGTCGGCGGCGTAGGCGTCCTTCTTGGCCTGGCCCATGACCCCGTGGATGACCAGACCCACCGTCAGCCCCATGAAGCGGTAGACCTTGCCCATCCACTCGCTGTCGCGCTTGGCCAGGTAGTCGTTGACGGTGACCACGTGGACCCCCTTGCCCGCCAGGGCGTTGAGATAGGCGGGCAGGGTGGCCACCAGGGTCTTGCCCTCGCCGGTTTTCATCTCGGCGATGCGGCCCTGGTGGAGCACGATGCCGCCCACAATCTGCACCCGGTAGGGGCGCATTCCCAGCACCCGCCAGGCGGCCTCCCGGCAGGCGGCGAAGGCCTCGGGCAGGATGTCGTCCAGAGTCTCGCCGTTGGCCAGCCGGGCCTTCAGCTCCGGGGTCTTGGCCTGGAGCTGCTGGTCGCTCAGGGCCTTATACTCCTCCTCCAGCGCCTCCACCTTGTCGGCGATGGGGTAGATGGACTTCAGCTCCCTCTGGGAGGAGGTGCCGAAAATCTTGGTAAACAGGCTCATGGGAAAACACCTCTTGTCTATAGATTTGCGCCGGAGGGCCGGGCGCAAGAACGCAGTCTAAGGAATATCCTACTAAGTATACCATACTCCCCGGAAAGAAAAAAGGCCAAATTGTAAACTTTGCCCGCAAACCTGTACAAAGACCGGGGGGACAGGGGAGCGGAATCCGTCCCGGACGTATAAATGTGCGCGAGGGGTTGACAAACGCCTCCCTCTCGTGATATGGTAACACAGAACAGAATACAGACAGACGAAGCGCCCAGGAAAGCGGCCGGACGGCCCGCCGAAGGAGTGACACTCTCAGGCGTCCCCAGCGGGGATGAGGACTGTGCGCGGATGTGACTCTGGAGAAGCCCGTATGACCGGGTGCCGAAGGTGCAAAGCGGGGCAGGGACGCCCCGCCAATCTCTCAGGCAAAAGGACAGAGGAAAAGACGGGGCGGGGGCCTGTGCGCCCGCGTAGTCTCTTCTCCAGAGCGGCTGTCAGAGCCGTTCTTTATTTTTGCCCCACTCCCTGGCCCGCCCGGCACCGGCGGGGGGTCCGCCCCTGGGCGCGCGTGGGACCGGGCGTATTTTGTGGAGGGAGAGCCTATGCTGCTGGAGCTTGTACAGACCGTCAACACGTACCTGTCCGACTATATCCTGGTGTTTTTGCTGGTGGGGGTGGGCCTGTGGTACACCGTGCGCACCCGCTTTGTCCAGGTCCGCTGCTTTGGGGAGGGGATGCGCAAGCTGTTTGGCAACCTGTCCCTGCGGGGCGGCAGCCACGAGCACGGCATGAGTTCCTTCCAGGCCCTGTCCACCGCCATCGCCGCCCAGGTGGGCACCGGGAATATCGTGGGCTCCGCCGGGGCCATTCTGGCCGGCGGCCCCGGGGCCATCTTCTGGATGTGGGTCATCGCCTTCTTCGGCATGGCCACCATCTATGCCGAGGCCACCCTGGCCATCCAGACCCGCCGGAAGGGGGGCGACGGCAGCTACCACGGCGGCCCGGTGTACTATATCACGACCGCCTTCCCCGGCCCCTTCGGCCGCTTCCTGGCCGGCTTCTTCGCCGTGGCCATCATCCTGGCCCTGGGGTGCATGGGCTGCATGGTCCAGTCCAACTCCATCGGCGCCACCTTCCAGACCGCCTTCGGCGTCCCCAGCTGGATGGTGGGGGTGGTGCTGGTGGTCATCTGCGGCTTTATTTTCCTGGGGGGCATCCGGCGCCTGGCCGCGGTCAATGAGAAGCTGGTCCCCGTCATGGCCGTCATCTTCCTGCTGGGGGCGGTGGCCGTGCTGGTCCTCCGCGCCCGCTACATCCCCGAGACCTTCGGCCTCATCTTCCGCTACGCCTTCCAGCCCCAGGCCATCATCGGCGGCAGCTTCGGCGCGGCCCTCAAGACCGCCGTCAGCCAGGGGGCCAAGCGGGGGTTGTTCTCCAACGAGGCGGGCATGGGCTCCACCCCCCACGCCCACGCCCAGGCCAACGTCACCGACCCCCACGACCAGGGGGTGGTGGCCATGGTCAGCGTGTTTATCGACACCTTTGTGGTGCTCACCCTCAACGCCCTGGTCATCATCTCCACCCTCTATGCCGGCGGCGGCCCCCTGGCGGAGGGCTATGTGGGCCAGGCGGCCGCCCAGCTCAACAGCGCCAATCTGGCCCAGACCGCCTTCGGCAGCGTCCTGGGGGCCGGGGCGGGGTCCGCCTTTGTGGCCGTGTGCCTGTTCTTCTTCGCCTTTTCCACCATTCTGGGCTGGAATTTGTTTGGCAAGCTCAACGTAATCTACCTCTTCGGCCAGAAGGGGGCCACGGTCTACACCGTGGTGGCTCTGGCCTTCATCTTCCTGGGCACCGTCACCTCCAACGAGCTGGTGTGGGCCCTGACGGATATGTTCAACTTCCTCATGGTCATCCCCAACGCCCTGGCCCTGTTCGCCCTGAGCGGCATGGTGCGCCGGACTACCCACGGCGTGGGGGAGCGGCTGGGCGGCCGGTGAGGGGAGAAGGGCCGGGACCCTTCCGCCCGCCGCGCCGGGCGCGGGGGATAGAAGCGGCGCGGGAGATGTGTCTGCCCACAGCGGAGGAGCGGCCGGGAGTTCCGGCCGCTCTTTTTCCATGCCCGGGGGCGGCTTTGTGCTGGACAGCGCCCCGTTTTTATTTTATAATTGTGGGACAATGGGCGCCCGGCCGGTCCGGACGCGGGAGAGGAGGGCCGCGCCGTGGCCGAGTGGAAGAAGAACTGCGTGCATACCCTGGAAATCAGCGGCTACACCGCCGAGGGCATGGGGGTGGCCCGGCTGGAGGGCCGGGTGGTGTTCGTGCCCTTTACCATCGCGGGGGAGGCCTGGCGGGTCCGGCTGGAGAAGGTGAATAAAAGCGTGGCCTGGGGCCGCGGGGTAGAGCTGCTGCGCCCCGCGCCGGAGCGGACAGACCCCGGCTGCCCCGTCTACGGCCGGTGCGGCGGCTGTCAGTTCCGGCATATGACCTACGCCGGGGAGCTGCGGGCCAAGGAGCAGCGGGTCCGGGACGCCCTGACCCGCCTGGGGGGGACAGGCCCAATTCTCTCCGGCATATTAGGGGCGGAAAATACGCGG
>CASECK010000064.1 GCA_949286295.1 uncultured bacterium
GGTCAGCGAGTGAAAATCACTGCGCAGCTCGTGGCGAAATACAGCGGTCATGGGGTCTCCTCCTCTCTCTGGGTGTCAGGGGCGTCCGGCTCGGTGAGCTCCAGGAAGACCTCCTCCAGGCTGGCCCGCTTGGGGGTCAGCTCCAGCAGGGGGACGCCCGCCCCGGCAAAGGCCAGAAAGATGTCCCGGCACACCGCGTCCATATCCCCCTGTCCGGCGTGGACCAGGGCGGTAGTGCGGCCCCCCTCCGCCCGTTTGAGTTCCACCGCGCCGGCGCCGGCCACAGCGGCCAGCAGCGCCTGCGCCTGGGCGGGTTGCGCCAGGGCGGTCAGGACAATCTGGCCGGAGGAGAGAAGCTGCCGCTCCAAATTCTCCGGGGTGTCGAAGGCGGCCAGCTTCCCGTGGGCAATCATGATGACCTGGTCGCAGATGGTCTGGACCTCGGAGAGGATGTGGGAGCTGAAGATGACGGTGTGGGTCTTGCCCAGCTGGCGAATCAGGTCCCGAATCTCAAGAATCTGAATGGGGTCCAGCCCCACGGTGGGCTCATCCAGCACCACCACCTGGGGGTCGCCCAGCAGGGCCTGGGCGATGCCAAGGCGCTGGCGGTAGCCCTTGGACAGCGCGGCGATGCGGCGGCGGGCCATCCCCGCCACGCCCGTCTGCTCCATAACGGCGTCTACCTGTTCCCGCAGCGCCCCGCCCCGCAGGCCCTTGGCCTGACCCACAAAGCGCAGGTACTCCCAGGGGGATTCGTTGAGGTACAGGGGCGGCTGCTCGGGCAGGTAGCCGATGAGGCGTTTGGCCTGCCTGGGCTCTTCAAAGATGTCGTAGCCGCCGATGCGGACGGTCCCCTCGGTGGCGGAGAGGCAGCCGGTCATGATGTTCATGGTGGTGGACTTCCCCGCCCCGTTGGGCCCCAGAAAACCGTATATCTGCCCGCTGTCAATGCGCAGGGACAGGTCGGACACGGCGGTGACCGTGCCGTACCGCTTGGTCAGATGCTCAAGTTCAATCAAGGCAGTTCCTCCTTCCTTGGCCTGAAGCCTATTGTAAGGCCCGGCGCTGAAAGGGCGCTGAAAGAAAGGGTTGGAAATGTAAATTTTCTGAAAACGCCGGCGGGCGGGGGCGGCGCCCGCCCGCCGGCGCGGGAAACGCCCGCTGGGGCGGAACGGCTGGTCTGCCGCTTTGGGTTTCCCCGGGCGGGCAGTGGCCCGGGCTCAGAAAAGAGAGGGAACTGGGCCTGTGCCCACTCTACCACCGCAGGCTGAAAGGGGGCTGAACAAAGCTGTGAACAAACGGAAAAGAATCTCTGCCGGGCGCAAAAAAGGAGCGCCGGGTTTCCGGCGCTCCCAGGTCTTCCATTGGCTCAGTGCAGCGGCAGCTCCACGCAAAAGCGCACCCGCTCCTCCCGGCTCTCCGCCCAGATGCGGCCCCGGTGGGCGGAGACAATCTGGCGGGCGATGGCCAGACCCAGACCGAAGCTGCCGTCCCGGCTCCGGGCGCTGTCCGTGCGGTAAAAGCGTTTGAAAATATTCTCCAGCTCCTCCGGGGAGAGGGGGTGGGCCCGGTTGTCCACCGTGAGCAGGCAGCGGTTGTGGCCCGCGCGCACCAGATGGAGGTAGACGGCGGAGGGGGGGAGGGCATATTTCCTGGCGTTGTCCAACAGGATATCCACCGCCTGCCGCAGCTGGCCGTCCTGGCCCCAGACGGTCAGACCGGGCTGGATGTGGGTGGTGAGGGTCAGCTCCCGCTCGAAAAATACCGGCTCGAAGGGGAGCACGGCCTCCTCCACCAGGGCGCTTAAGTCCACCTGGGCCATGGGGGCCGCCTCCGTCCCGCCATCCGCCCGGGCCAGGTCCAGCAGGCCCTCCACCAGCGCGCGCATCTGCTGGGCGGTGGAGAGGATGTGCCCCGCCGGGCCGGCTTGCTCCCCGTTCTGGAGCAGCTCGGCGTTGGTGGTGATGACGGCCAGGGGGGTTTTGAGCTCGTGGGAGGCGTCGGCCACAAACTGCCGCTGCTGCCGCCAGGCCAGTTCCACTGGCTTGACCGCCCAGCGGGCCAGCAGCAGGCTCAGCCCCAAAAAGGCCAGAAAGCTCAGCGCCCCAATAAACAGGCAGGTGCGCACCAGGCTGTCCAGGGTGGAGCGCTCGCTGGAGATGTCGGAAAAGACCAGGCGCACCCCCATGGGGGTGCCCACCCGGCAAAAGCGCAGGTTATACTCCTCCAGCACCCCGGTGTCCCCGGGGGAGCGCCGGACCTCGTCCGCCAGGGTCTGGAGAAAGGCCGTGTCGGACAGGTCGTAGTACCCGCCCCCAAAGGCGGACACGGCGCCGTCGGCCCCGATTTGCAGGGTGAAATAGGGCAGGCGCACCTGCTCTGGCGGCTGGTCCGGACGGCCCGGCCGGTCGATGGCGGGGAAGGAGGCGATGGCCCGCATCATGGCCAGATTTTCCTGCTCCAGGTCCACCCGGGTGAAGTGGTAGAGCAGGCCGAAGATGACGCACAGCATGGCGCTGACAATGGTCATGTTGATGATGACAAACTTCAGACGCAGGCGTTTCAGCATGGCTGTCCCACCTCCAGATGATACCCCAGCCGGCGGATGGCCACGATTCGGATGTCGGAGCCGATGCTGGCCAGCTTCTTGCGCAGAAAGCCCACATAGACCTCCACGTGGTTCTCCGTGGCGTTGGAGTCGTATCCCCACACCCGGGCCAGGATGCTCTCCTTGGACAGGTTCGCGCCCCCCGCCTGGAGCAGGGCGCGCATCACGTCAAATTCCCGGGCGGACAGGCGGACGCTGCGGTCCCCCCGCACCAGCATCCCGGTGGACAGGTCCAGGGCCGTGTTGCCCAGGGACAGCTCGTCCACCTGGGCGCCCTGCCGCCGGAGCAGGGCGTTGATGCAGGCCAGCAGCTCCCGGCTGTCAAAGGGCTTGGTCAGATAGTAGTCCGCCCCGGCGTTGAGGCCCTGCACCCGGTCCTCCAGCGCCGAGCGGGCGGTGAGCATCAAAATGGGGGTGCCGCACCGGCGCTGGCGCACCCGCCGGGCCAGCGCGTAGCCGTCCAGCTTGGGCATCATCACGTCCAGAATCAGCAGGTCATAGATGCCCAGCCGGGCGTACTCCTCGCCGCTCTCCCCGTCGTAGACCGCCTCCACCTGAAAGCCCTTCTGCTCCAACAGGGCCTTCAGGGAATCGGCCAGCAGCCGCTCGTCTTCCACAATCAAAATTTTCATGGCAGCCTCCCCGTCAGCCTATTTTCCTTCATTATAATAGCGCGCCTTGCTGAAAGGAAGCTGAAAGGGGGATGGTTTACAGTTTTTTTACAAGGGGGCGGCGGCAGGCCTTTGGCGGTTGCGGGCCTGCGGGACACCCTCAA
>CASECK010000065.1 GCA_949286295.1 uncultured bacterium
TGCGGGCTCCCGCTGGTACACCGGTTCCCCCCGCAGGGCCAGCACAGGCAGGAAAAACAGCGCCACCCCCATGGCCAGGGCGGCGGTAATCACCGGCCGGACCCCCCGGCTCCAGCCGTATTGCCTGTTGTCCTCCCGAACCGCCATGGCCGCCCCCCCCTTGTCCTGCTCCCATCCTATGGCCGGCAGGCGGGAAATATGCCGGGGCGGGGAAAGCCTGAGAAGCGGCGTGTGGAAGACGAAGCGCCTTGCGATTATGCTCAGGGCGTGCTACACTTTTGTGTAGAGACCCAACCAAGAGAAAGCGAAAGGAAGGGAAGCGGTATGTGTTCTCTGACCGGGAAGGATTATGCGCTGATAGAGGCCGCGCAGCAGGCGATACGCGCCAATTACGACGAAGAAACCTATTATCACACCGTGGGCGCGGCGGTCCGGTGCAGAAACGGGGCCATCTATACCGGCGTAAACGTGTATTCTCTGCACGGGGCGTGCGCGGAGCAGATTGCGATAGGGGCCGCCATAACGCACGGGGAAAGAGATTTTGAGACCATTGTGGCCGTCCGCGGGAAAAACGGGGAAGAACTCATCCCCCCCTGCGGAAATTGCCGCCAGATATTACACGATTATATGCCCGAATGCGGCGTCATCCTTCCGGTAAACGGAGCGCACAAAAAGGTCAAAGCGGCGGAACTCTTACCGTTTTCCTACACTGTGGAGAGATAGCAAGCGCCCGCTCCACTCTCCACCGTCTGGGGGCAAAACAGGGCGCGGCCGCCTAACAGCCCAAGGCCCCCGGCATAGCCGGGGGCCTTGGCGTTCAGAGCTTGATAAACTGGTCCATGTCCAGCACAAAGACGGTCGCGCCGCCCACCTCTACCTTGATAGGGGTGTAATTCAGGTTCCAGGTGGCCACCCCGCCGGTGCCGTGGGGCATGACCACCTCGGTCTGGGTGCGCTTGGCGCAGTTCTCCCGGAGGATCTGCATGATCTCCTCCACCTGGTCGTTCTGGGCCCCGATCATCAGGGTGGTGTTGCCGTCCCGGAGGAAGCCGCCGGTGCTGGCCAGCTTGGTCACGCCGATGTGGGCCTGGGCCAGGGCGTCTGTGGCCATGTTGGCGTCCTTGTCCCGAATCACCGCGAATATCAGCTTCATGAAAATCCCTCCTCGTTGCTTGGAGCGGGGGTTCTCTCCCCTGCCCTTTTATCATAGCACATTTTCTTCTTCGTGCCCAGAAAAATTTTTTGTTTTTTAATTCGCTACTTCGATGACGCTCAGCCGCCCATCGGAGACCCGGAACTTTACCTCCACCCCGCCGAAGGACATCCCGTAGACCCGCTCCGGGTCGTCCTGATACCGGGGGCGGGGGTCCCGGGCCAGCACGGCCAGCAGCGCGCTCCGCTTCTCCTCCGGGACCCGCTCCAGCAGCCGGGCCGGGCAGTCCACCTCCACCGTGTCCTCCCCGGGCTGGCCGGCAAAGCCGCCGGCGGCCTCCGGCCGGCAGTCCGTATAGGGCAGGTAGGGCTTCACGTCATAGATGGGGGTGCCGTCCATCAGGTCGGCCCCGGCCACCACCAGCACCGGCCCCTCGCCGGTTTGCTCCACCGCCGCCAGGCGCACGCAGGACAGCCCCAGCGGGTTGGGCCGGAAGGGGGAGCGGGTGGCGAATACCCCCAGGCGCCGGTTGCCCCCCAGCCGGGGCGGCCGCACCGTGGGCGACCAGCCCTTCCGCCGGGCCTGGGAAAAGTCCCAAATCAGCCAGATGTGGGAAAATCCCTCCAGCCCCCGGAAGGCGCTGGGGTCCCGGTACTCCGGCTCAAAGACGACCCGGGCGGTCAGCTCCTCCACCAGGCCGCTCTGCCGGGGGATGCCGAATTTCCCGGGAAAGTCGCTGTGGATGTGGGCGATGGGCTTTATGCACAAAGACTCCATCCGGACGCCCCCCTTCTGTTTTCCCCAGTATACCACCCCCGCCCGCCGCCGGTCAAGGAAGGGGAACGTCCTCCGCTGGTAGGGCAGGAAGATTGCAGTCTATCTTTATCATGGACTGTTCATTTTTTGAAAACAAATAAATACTCATGCGCGATGAGCAGAAAATTATACTTCACGCTATTCGTCTTCCAATACCCCGTCGCTTTGCAATTGTGCTGTTCTTTGATAATCAACTCTTTCAGTTTGAAGCCGGCCTCCTGAAAAATTTCCATCACTTCAAACGACATCGGTATCATGCAGCCTTTTTGACGGGTATCTCCCATTAAAATCGCGCAAAACTTGTCCTTTTTCAGCACGCGGTAACTCTCCGCCGCCACCGCTTTCATTTCCTCTAAAAAATCTTTGACGCTCAAGCGGGATAAATCTTCAGGAATGTCTTCGCTGTATGGAATAATACCGGCGTATGGCGGGTGGGTGCAAATGAGGTCAATCTTGTTGTCTGGAATAAACTCCAAATGTCTTGCGTCGCCTTTCTGGATATCCACGTTACCGGTTGCCCCATCATGTTCAAAGTTGGTTTTTTCACGACACCGGTCAAGGGCGGCATCATTGACATCCACTCCAATAATATCACGATTCAAAAGCTTCGCCTCAACAAGAGTCGTGCCACCACCCGCAAACTGGTCGAGCACTAAATCTCCCTCTTTGGAATAACGCAGCAGGATATTACGGGGAATATAGGGGGACCAATTTCCGCGCCACTTTGCGTCATGTGTGGCCCAATCACCGCGTTTGGGGAAAGACCAATGCGTCGTCATTTCCAGTTCAAACTCTTCCGGTTCCCACGTTACAATCTTTTTTGCCATTCTCCAAAATCCTCTGCGCGAAGTCCAAATCTATCCATAAGGGCGTTCATGGAGAGCCATCTTCCCGCTTTCGTAGGATAGTTGCAATCCTCTTGCCCCCAAATCCACTTATATACCTTAAGAATTGCTTCGACCGAGATTCCAACCGTGTCCTTGAGCCGCATCGATCTGAGTACGCAATCGGGTTCTTCTCCGCAACAGACACGATATAACGCTTCCACAAGCAACCTGGCATTTTTCTCATCATATTCATACTTTTTTGCAATATCGTCGCTGATCTCACCGTGGCTAATCAGCCATAGGCTCTCTTTCTCTGGATGATAAAGAAAAACCATAAAGTCATCCCGGGATAATCTTCCGAAATTCCGTTTTCCTCCGGGTTTGTTTATCGCAATTCGTTCCCCCGTGGCTAACCGCTCCACTTCGTATAAAAGATAGGGAATATGCAGTAAATCGTCTCTGAATGCCTGCCGCTCCTGGTTTTTAATCTCTAACGGGACTAAATTGACTTTGTAGTGAAACATCTTATTCGGCATACTGCTTCCTCTTTATCTCAAAACTTTTGTGAGGATACCGTCCTCTAAATCTTTGATATTGTAAAGGTGTTCCATCACATCAAAGGTCTCTTCCAGATTATTCCGGGCGCTTGTCCACCCTTTCCCGTCCGTAAACCATACAAAAGTAAATCCGTCAATGGTATCCGTCTCAAGGGCAAGGGTCTTATAGCTGCGCGCGGTCTCGTTGAGTTTACTGCCGCCGCTGCCATAAAAATTGGTTTCAATGCCGTAAATCATACCCGGGGTTTTTATCACAAAATCAAACCGTTTTTCCATCTTGCCCTGATTGGAGATAGCCGAGAGATCAATACCCCAGTTTGCGGTCATCTGATGTATGTACATTTCCTTGAAGTAGGTTTCGTCTCTTACAAACCCCGCTTTCTTGATAAAGCGTTCCACCAAATCTTCCATCAAATGCCCGCCGCGGTTTTTGCGGCCGTTGGAATCCAATCCTGTTTCCACCCCGGTAACGTAGTCAACAAGGTTGTTGATAATATGATTTTCCAGCAAGTCAAACAGCCCCGTATGCTCCATAAAATAGCCGTAACGCTCATAATCCACAGAACTGTTGGAGCGCTGTTTCCCAAAGTTGAAGCGGTACAGATACCCGCCGTTTTCATCCTGACAATATAGTTCATGCGCTCTGACCGCCAAAAGCAGAGGGATACACTTCAAAACTTCAGGATACTTTTTGATTAAAGTCTTAAAATCTTCCTTGATGTTCTTCGCGCCGATAAGCGAATTTAGAATATTTAACTCAACCTTGATACTGCCGGCGTTGCGGTGAACTTTTTCGAAGTCTATGTAATAACGATAATCGGCTATGCTGTCACGAAACCCTGACAGCCAAGCGTTAAACTCTCGATTTGGCATACGAAATCTCCTTAAACTCCATGTTTTTCCAGGATAACTCTATATTTTCTCCTCTTTATTGTTAAAAATTTGATATCAGCAATTCCTTGATCTTCCCTCTCGCCTCACTCTTGCAGCTAATCATTCGGTTCGCGTCAACACGCTTGATCCTGTAAGATGCGTAAATATTATCGAAGAAATCGTCTTCCGCATTGAAATTTTTCGGGTCGGAATTGCTTATCACAATTTTGGCGCCTTTTCCGTGCATATCATCCACAAATTTCGCAAGCTCAATCTGCTCTTCATCACGAAACAGAGTTTCTGTATATGCGGTAAAGTGTGCGGTATCTGTTATGGGACGATATGGAGGATCAAAATAAACGAACGTACTGTCATCAATAAAAGCAGCCGATTGCCTGTAGTCTCCGCACACAACCGTCACCTTTTGTAGCTTTTCTGACACCGCTCTGAGATTTTCCTCATCGCAAATCAAAGGATTTTTGTAAGACCCAACCGGTACATTAAACAGCCCCTTTTGATTGACCCGGTATAAGCCGTTAAAACAGGTCTTATTGAGAAAAATCATAATTGCCGCCTTTTCGAGGTTTACACCCTCGCTCCCGCCGACCTTCAAATCGTTAAACTGTGCGCGCTTTGTCAGATAATATGCCTTGCGATGCTCCGTATCCATCGGGAGAAACTTATCCTGCATGGCCGCCAGCATAGCAATGATCCCATCTACGCCGTCACGAATCACCCGATAAGTATTCATTAATTCCGCATTGATGTCGCTGATATACACTTCTTCCAAGTCGTACTTGCTTAAAATATCAAAAAGCACCGCGCCGCCGCCTACAAACGGCTCCGCATACTTGGTAATCTTTTTATCTCCAAAGGGATAATACGCTTCAAGTTCAGACAGCAGCTGTCCTTTGCCCCCCGCCCATTTCAAAAAGGGCTTGACTTTTTTGGTGTTGCGCTTTGTATAACGAATGCTCCTTGCGTCAACCGGTTTTTGGGCGGTAGCCGGAATGATCCACATATTCCCCACCATAGCCGCATTCCGAATTCTTTTCCCGGCGCAAAGGACGGCCACTCGCCGTTGGGAAATCCCCCATTTATCGGCTGCTTCTCTTGCAGACATAAATTCCATAGCGCACCTCCTGCTTCCATAACTATATTTTATTCGAAGCCTGGAACAATTGCAATATCATCCTTGCAGATATGGGATTTCTCAACCGCCGGCAGGACATCAGCCCGGCGCTTATTGCCCTCTCTGTGGGCGGGAACAGACGGCACCCGTCGAACTTGGAGGCCGCGCCGCCTTATCCGCATCCAGGGAAAGTCCCCCCTTGTATTTTTAACAGAACATGGTATCCTTGTGTGGAGAAAAGGAGGGGTGCGCGCGTGGACTATGAAGCGGACTATGAAAAGCTGCTCAACCTGAGCGCCGACCTGGGGCGCAGGCTGATGGCCAGCGGGGCGGAGATCTACCGGGTGGAGGAGTCGGTCCACCGGCTGCTGGCCGCCTATGGGGTGGAACCCCAGGTATTCGCCATCCCCACCTGCCTGATTGTCAGCCTCACCACGCCCCAGGGGTATCCCCTGACCCGGATGTGCCGCATCCCCGCCCACGGCACGGACATCGAGCTGCTGGAGCGGTGCAATGGCCTGTGCCGCCGCCTGTGCCGGGAACCGCTCCCGGTGGACCAAGCCCAGGCGCTGGTGGCCGGGCTGACCGCCGGACTGCCCGCCTACTCCACGCGGGTGCTGGCGCTGGGCTACGGCATCACCGCCGCCTTCTTCGCCCTGTTTTTCGGGGGCGGCGTGTTCGACTGGCTGGCCGCCGGGCTGTGCGGGCTGGCCGCCGGGCTGTACCAGCTCTATGGGCAGCGCCTGACCGGCTCCAACATCTTTTTCCGGACGGTCATCTGCTCGCTGCTGGTCTCAGGCGCCGCGGTGCTCACCGTCTGGCTGGGCCTGGGGCGCAACTTGGAGGCCATCGCCATCGGCACGCTGATGGTGCTGGTGCCCGGCATGGCCCTGACCAACGCCATGCGGGAGATTATGGGCGGGGACCTGCTGTCCGGACTGAACCGGACGGCGGAGGTCCTTTTGGTGGCCACCGCCATCGCCCTGGGCACCGCCCTCCCCCTGATGCTGGGCCGGGACCTGCCCAGTCAGGCCCTCGTCCAGGCCGGCGGCCTGCACCTTCTGCCCTGCCTGTGGGGGATGCTGGCCTGTATCGGCTTTGGCCTGATTTTCAACATCCAGGGGGTGGGAATCCTCATCTGCGGCTTCGGCGCGGCCCTGGGCTATCTGGTCTACCTGCTGGTACTGCCCCCGCTGGGGGGTGACATCCCCGCCGCCTTTGTGTCCGCCATGTCCATCGGGGTCTACTCCGAGCTCATGTCCCGGCTGCGCCGCTGTCCGGTCACCCGCTATCTCCAGGTGGCCCTGCTCCCCCTGGTTCCGGGGGCGGGCATCTACCACGCCATGCAGTACTGCGTGGCGGGGGACACCCAGCTGTTTCTGGCCACCCTGCTGCACACCCTGGGCTTTGCCGCCGCGCTGTCGGTGGGGGCCATGCTGGCCTCCTCGGTCATCCGGGCAATCTTGCCCCGGTTCCGGCCCGCGGGAGCGCCGTCGAAATAAAGTGACTGTGGAGCGCCGGAATCCCGGCGCTCCACAGTCGTTGAAGGAAAGAAAGAAATTTACACCGTCTTGGGCGGGCCATAGCTCACAGAGGGGCGGGAGCAGACGGTCACGTCCGGGCGGACGGGGTCACTTCCACCGGGCGTGCTCCGCTTGATAGAGTACGCCCTGCTCAGTCAGCTGCTCCACCTGCTCCTGGGTCATCCCCAGGTACTCGTGGAGAATCTCATAGTTGTGCTGCCCCATTTTGGGGATGGGGCCGAACTCGATGGGGGAATCGGACAGCCGGAAGGGCACATCGGGGTACGGGGCCTTGCCCACATAGGGCACCTCCAGCTCCCGCAGCGCGTGGGTGGCTTTCACGTGTTCGTTGACCAGGATGTCCTTATAATCCCGGACAATGGCCGCGCCGATGCCCTCGGCCTCCAGGGCGGAGACGATCTCGTCCCCCTCCCGGGCGCCGGCCCACTCCTGGACCAGGCTGTCCAGCGCCTGCTTGTTGGCCCGGCGGCCCTCCAGGGAGGAGAACCTGGCGTCCTGCTCCAGCCGCTCCAGGCCGGTCACCCGGCAGAAGGCGGCCCAGTACCGCTCCGGGCAGGAGACCTGCACAAATTTCCCGTTTTTGTCCTGATAATACGCGCAGGGGGCCAGGTCGTTGACCTTCTCGGTCTTGCCGGTGATTTCAAACAGGGACAGCTCCGGGGAGAACATACTGCTCACCGAGCTCATCATATCCACTTCCAGATACTGCCCCTGGCCGGTGCGGTCCCGCTCGTTCAGGGCGGCCATGATGGCGCTGACAAAGGCCAGCGCGCCGATGTGGTCGCTGTTGTTCCCGCCGGGATAGAAGGGCGTGCCGCCGTTCTCCTCGGCCACGGAGTTGATGAGGCCGGCTTCGCTTTGGATGATGCTGTCAAAGGCCACCCGCTTGGAGTAGGGGCCGTCCTGGCCGAAGCCGGAGTTGTTGGCCATGATGATGCGGGGGTTTATCTTGTGAATCGTCTCCCAGTCAAACCCCATCTTCTCGATGGTGCCGGCCCGGAAGTTCTGCACCAGGATGTCCACATGGGGCAGCAGGCCCATCAGAATCTCCTTGGCCTTGTCGTTGCGCAGGTCCATGCACAGGCTCTTCTTGTTGGAGGCGTAGGCCGGGAAGGCCAGGCTCTCGTCGTTGTAGAAGGGGGGGTAGAGGCGGAAGTCCTCGCCCACCACCGCCTTCTCCACCTTGATAATCTTGGCGCCCATATGCCCCAGCAAATAGGCGGCGAAGGGGCCGGCGATATAGCGGGTAAAATCCAGAACGACAATGTCGTCTAACGCTTTTTTCATCTTACGCACCTCCCGCTCAACCGACGATTCCGGCCTGCCGCAGGCGGGCAATCTCTTCCCCGCTCATGCCCAGACAACCGCCCAGCACCTGGTCGGTGTCCGCGCCCAGCGCCGGCGCCGGCGTATAATCGATGTGGGACTCCCGCATCCGGAAGGGGCTGGCAAAATAGGGCAGCTCCCCCACGCCGGGCACCGGAATCTGGACGATGTGGTGCCTGGCCTGCAGATGGGGATCGTGCCGCAAGTCGGCGATGGTCCGCACGATGCCCCCGGAGATTCCGGCCTGGGTGAACAGGCTCACCGCCTCCTCGGAGGTGTACTTCTGGGACCACAGCTGGCACCGCTCCAGCATCAGCGCCCGGTTCTCGTTGCGTACCCGGTAGTCGTTATACTGGGGCTGGTTGAGCACAGGGTCGTCCATCAGCTTCACCGCCCGCTCCCAGATGGGCTGGTCGCCGCAGGTGATGCGCAGCCAGCCGTCCTTGGAGCGGATGAAGCCCTGGGGGGCGTTGCCGTCCACGGGGCACTCCACCCCGTTGAACAGGTAGTCGTTGATGGGCAGGGCGAACATGGCCAGCAGGGAGCCGTACATATTCACATCCACCCGCTGGCCCTTCCCGGTGCGGCGGGCCTGGTGCAGGGCGCCCAGGGCGGCGGCCAGGCAAAAATAGGCGCTGGCGTACTGGGCGATGTTGCCGCCCACCAGATAGGGGGTGCCCTGACTGTCGTTGATCAAAGACTGGGTCATGCCGCACTCGGCCTGCAGGGTCCCCTCGTACACGGGGCGGTGGGCGTAGGGCCCCTCCTTGCCGTACCCGGTCAGGGAGACGCAGATGAGTTTGGGGTAATCCCCCTTCAGGCTGTCGTAGTCCAGGCCCATGCGCTCCATGGTCCCCGGCTGGTAGCTGTCGATGAGCAGGTCCGCCTTCTCCAGCAGCTTTTTCACCACTCCGACGCCCTCCGGCCGGGTCAGGTCCACCGCCACGCTCCGCTTGTTCCGGTTATAGGCGGTGAACACAGGGGCCTGGCCGTTGACCTGGGGGGTGGTGTGCCGAATTATGTCCCCCTGGTCCTTCTGCTCGATCTTGATCACGTCGGCCCCCAGGTCCCCCATCATCATGGTGCAGTAGGGGCCGGAGACGGCGGTCGTGAGATCGACGACCAAAACGTCGCTTAATGCTTTCATGCTTTTCTCACCTCATCGTCGCTCACCCGGCTTCCGCGCGGCCGGCGGGGCGGAGGAGGGCCGCCCCCGCGGCCCTCCCCGCCCGCGAACTGCGCCAGCGCCGGATTCCCGCGGCTGGAACGGCGGTCACTGCCCGGCCTGTTCCGCCTTCTGCTTCATCTCGGCGTCGTGCTGCTTGAGCCAGGCGCTCACGCCGTACTTCAGCACGAACTCGTTGCGCTCCTCCCGGGCCTTCTTGTCGGCGCTCTGCTCAATCAGGGCGCCGGACTGCATATTGAACTCAAAGGCCTCCCGCAGGCCGGCCAGGTCATAGGCGTGGTTGATGGCCCGCTTGTTCTGCTCCAGGGTGATGGAGGGCACCACGGCCAGCCGGGCGGCCCAGGCCTCGGCCTCCTCCATGAGCTTGTCGGCGGGGACCACCTTGTTCACCAGGCCCATCTCCAGCGCGTCCTGGGCGGTCAGCTTCTCGTACATGAACATCAGCCGCTTGGCCGTCTTCATGTTGGTCAGGTAGGGGAGCATCATCATCATGTCGGCGGACAGCCGGTCGTTCTCCGTCAGGCCCAGCATGGTCCCCTCGGCCATGATGGTAAAGTCGCCCACCACCGCCAGGTCAAAGCCAAAGCCGAAGGCGGCGCCCTGCACGGCGCAAATGACCATCTTCCGGCAGTGGAATATGGTCAGCCCCACCCGCAGGAAGCGCTCGAAGTGGACCAGCCACTCGGCGGGGACATGGTCCTTAATCTCGGAGGCGTGGGCGAACAGGTCCACGCCGGAGCAGAAGGCCACGCCCTCGCCGCCGAAGATGATGACCTTGACCTCGTCATCCCGCTCCAGTTCCTTAAAAGCCCGGTCCAGCTCTTCCAGGGTCACGTCGCTGATGGCGTTGCGCACCTTGGGCCGGTTGAGCATCAGCTTGGCCACGTTGCCCTTTTTGGTGATGGACAGATGCTCGTAATGCGCGTATTCATACATGGTGAAAAGCCTTCTTTCTCAATTTGATAGACAGGAAAACCGCTCCGGGGCGCCGCCCTTACATCAGGCAGGCCGCAATGACGCCGCCAATCAGCAGCGGAGCGTTGACGCAGATAAAGGAGGGCACGCAGGTATCCCAGATGTGGTCGTGCTGGCCGTCCACGTTGAACGCGGAGGTGGGCAGCAGGGTCTGGTCGGAGGCGGGGGACCCGGCGTCGCCCAGGGCGGCGGACACGGAGACCATCATGATAATGGCGGGCACGCTGAAGCCCATCTGCAGGCCCATGGGGACCATGACCACAGCCACGATGGGAACGGTGCCCCAGGAGGAGCCGATACCCATGGTGACCACCAGGCCCAGCATCAGCATGACGAAGGCGCCCATCGCTTTGCTGCCGCCCAGGAGAGACACGGTGTTGCTCACCAGGCCTTCCACGTCGCCCACGCCCTTGCTGACGGTGGCGTAGCCGCTGCCGGCCATCAGGACGAAGGTGACATAGGCCATGCGCATCATACCGCTGATGGCCAGCTCGTCAAAGTCCTTGAACTTGACCACGTGGAACGCGATGAGCAGCACCACGGCAAACAGCGCGCCGCAGGGCAGAGAACCGGTGATAATCTGCATGACCACGGAGCTCAGAGCGGCGATCAGGGCCAGGATGTGCTTGCGCTCGAACTTGGGCATCTCAGAGGTGGCCATGACTTCCTCCCCCTCGGCGGGAGCGGTGACCCCGGGAACGGGCTCGTAGTGCCGGGGCTTGCGGAAGGCCACCATCACCAGGGCCACGCCCGCCAGGAGCATGAAGATGATGGGGATGTTGGCCATGGCGATGTCGCCCACGGTGGCCTGGATGCCGTTGTTGTTCATCTCGGTGGCCACAATCTCCATAAACTGGGTGCCGTATCCGGCGGGGATGCAGACATAGCCCACCTCCAGGCCGCACATGATGACGGTGCACACCTTCCGGCGGTCCACCTCGAACTCGTTAAAGGAGGCCAGCAGGGGCGGAATCAGGATGGTGGTGAACACGGCGCCCAGGGTGATGAGCGTCTCGCAGCAGCAGGCCACCAGGAACATACCAATAATCAGGGCAAAGGAGCTCTTGCCCATGATTTTGGCGATGCGCGGCGCCAGCACGTCGCCCACACCGGTCACCGTCAGGGCCACGGCCAGCATACCGAGCAGCAGGCGGCTGAACATGGGGCCAAGGCTGCTGCCCATGCCGCTGATAAACAGGTTGATGCTCTCCAGCGGATTCAGGCCGCCCAGCGCGCCGCACACGATGCCCGCGGCGATGATGGACAGGTACACGTTTACCTTAATCAGACACAGCACCGTCATGACCACGACGGATACCACGATGGGGTTGGTAATGACCTCTAACATTTGCTTCCCTCTTTTCGTGTTTCAGTTTTTGTGGATAGGAACAAATTCTTGCAGCGTCCCGCTATCATCTCCCCCTCTATTCTGGCTTATGCGGCCGGTAATCCCAAGTCCGGATGAGTCCAATCAAACGGCCTGCCCCTGTTTATAGGCCCGGATGGCCTGGGTCAGTTTTGGGATGATGACCTTCAAATCGCCCACAATTCCCAGGTCCGCGATCTGCATCATGGGGCAGGCCTCGTCCTTGTTGATGGCGATGATGCACCCGGAATCCTCCATGCCGGCCAGGTGCTGGATGGCCCCGGAGATTCCACAGGCCAGGTAAAGCTCCGGGCGGACGGTCTTGCCCGTCTGGCCCACCTGGCGGTTTTTTTCAATCCAGCCGTTGTCCACCCCGATGCGGGAGGAGGACACCTCGCCCCCCAGCTGTTCAGCCAGCTCCCGCAGCGGCTCGTACCCCTGGGGGCCGCCCACCCCCCGGCCGCCGGAGACCAGGACCTTGGCCTGGGTGATGTCCACGGCCTTCTTCTCGCTGTGGACGATGTCCAAAATCTCCACGTCCATGTCGTCCATGCTCAGCCCCGCGTCCACCGAAACCACCTGGCCGGTGCGCGCCGGGTCCCGCCGGGGCATCTCCATGACCCCCGGCCGGACCGTCGCCATCTGGGGCAGATAGTTCCGGCACACGATGGTGGCCATCACGTTCCCCCCGAAGGCGGGACGGGTCATCTTCAGGTACCGGTCGGAGCTGTCCAGGGCGTCGATTCGCTCCGGCTGGAGGGCCAGCGAGGTGGAGGTACGCAGGTACTGCTGGTACTCGGCCACGTCGATGTCCAGCCGGGTGCAGTCGGCGGTCAGCCCCGTGTGGATGCGCCCGGCCACCCGGGGGGCCAGGTCCCGGCCGATGGAGGTGGCCCCGAAGAGGACGATGCTGGGCTCATAGGTCCGTATCACATACTCCACCGCCTTGGCGTAGGGCTTGGTGGTGTAATGCTCCAGCACCGGGTGGTCCACCGCCAGCACCTGGGAGGCCCCGTATTCAATCAGCATCCCGGCCTGCCCGGTCACCTGGCTGCCCAGCAGGACGGCGGCCACCTGGCCGCCCTGGTGGGCGGACAGGCGCACGGCCTCGCCAATCAGCTCCAGGCTGACCCGCTGGATGACGCCGCCGCGCTGCTCCACGATTACGAAAATATCCTTGCTCATGCCTTCCCCCTCCTGTGTGTCAGATAATATGCCGCTCAATCAGCTTGTGCAGGATGGCCTCCACCGCCTGGTCGGCGGTCAGGTCCCGGAGCACCACCCCGGGCGCCCGCAGCTGCTTGCCGAAGGACTGGAACACGTTGGTGGGAGAACCCTTCAGGCCGATGGACGCCGGGTCCAGTCCGTCTTTCAGCTCTTCAAAGCCCCAGACGGTCACCGGCTGCTCATAGGCCCGCACCGTCCCGGCCACGGTCATGTACCGGGGTTCGTTGAGCTCCGAGAGCACCGTCACCAGACAGGGCAGCGCCACCTTCAGGATGTGGGCCCGGTCCTCAAACTGCCGCCGGGCCACCACATACGCCCCCTCCAGGCGCAGCTGCTCCACATAGCTGACCTGGGGGACGTCCAGCTGCTCGGCAATCTGGGGGCCCACCTGGGCGGTGTCCCCGTCGATGGCCTGCCGGCCGGTAATCACCAGGTCAAAACCGGTTTTCCGCAGCGCCGCGGCGAGAATGGCGGCGGTGGCGTAGGTGTCCGACCCACCAAACTCCCGGGCGGAGAGGAGGATGGCCTCATCCGCCCCCATGGCCAGGGCCTCCCGCAGGGCGGCGTCGGCCTGGGGCGGACCCATGCACAGGGCGGTGACCGTCCCCCCCGCCTGCTCCCGCAGGCGCAGGGCGGCCTCCAGCCCGGCCCTGTCGTCGTGGTTGATGATGCTGGGCACCCCCTCCCGAATCAGGGTGTTGGTCTTGGGGTCCAGCTTTACCTCCGCAGTATCGGGGACCTGCTTGATGCACACCACAATCTTCATGTTGTCCCCTCCCCTTATTTCAGATTCATGGACCCGGAGATGACCATCTTCATGACCTCGCTGGTCCCCTCGTATATCTCGGTGATTTTGGCGTCCCGGTACATCCGCTCCACGGGGTACTCCCGGCAGAAGCCGTAGCCCCCCATGAGCTGCACGGCGAAGCGGGTGGTCTCCACCGCCACGTCGGAGGCCATAAGCTTGGCCATGGCGGCATAGGGGCCGAAGGGCTCATGGGCGTCCTCGGCCGCGGCGGCCCGCCAGGTCATTAGCCGGGCCGCGTCAATTTTGGTCTGCAGCTCGGCCAGCCTGAACTGGGAGTTCTGGAAGGAGGCGATGCTCTTTCCAAACTGCTTGCGCTCCTTGGCGTACTTCACCGCCTCGTCCAGGGCGCCCTGGGCGATGCCCACCGCCTGGGCGGCGATGCCGATGCGCCCGCAGTCCAGGGCCGACATGGCGATTTTGAACCCCCGGCCCACCTGGCCCAGCACCCGGTCAGGCCCCACCCGGACATTGTCATAGGAGACAATGCAGTTGGACGCGGCCCGGATGCCCATGCGCTGGATGTTGTCGCTGACCGTCACCCCGGGGTTGTCCTTCAGGTCCACCACAAACGCGGTCATCCCCCGGGCGGCGGGCACCGTCCGGTCCGTGAGGGCAAAGACCACGCACAGGTCGGCAAAGCCGGAGTTGGTGGTAAACATCTTGGAGCCGTTGATGACCCAGTCCTCGCCGTCCCGCACCGCCGTGGTCTGCGCCCCCTGCACGTCGGAACCAGCCCCCGGCTCGGTCAGGCCGTAGCTGCCGATTTTGCTGCCGTCCACCAGGGGACGCAGGAATTTCTCCTTCTGCTCCGGGGTGCCGAAATTGTTGATGCACGAGCAGCACAGGGAGGTGTGGACCGACAGGGTGATTCCCGTGCTGGCGTCCACCTTGGACATCTCCTCCATGCACAGCACATACCCCAGGGTGTCCCCCCCGGCGCCGCCGTACTGGCGTTCATAAGGGATGCCGAAAAACCCGTACCGCTGCATCTTCTCCAGCAGCTGGGGGTCATAGGCCTCGTTTTCGTCCATCTCCTTGGCCAGGGGCTTGACCTCGGTCTGGGCAAATTTCCGGAACAGCTCCTGCTGCAGAAGATGCACCTTGTCCAGCTTGAAATCCATACAATCCTCCTATCCGTTCACTCCCGTTTTCCGTCCGGCCCGGCGCGCTTTTCCGGGCATTCATTCCCATTCAAATATCTTGTCTCTATAATATTTGCGGACAAATTATTTGTCAAGTTGTTTTGTGCTCTGTCCACAGAAAACGTCATTTGCGATAGTTTTATTTCGTCATTTTTGTGCGATTTACCGAATTTTTCCTGCTCTTTTTCTCCTCTCCCCCAGTGAAAAAAGGTGTGTGGAACAGCGGGCCGGGACGGCGGGCGGAAAAACTTGGCCTTCAAATATTGACTACTCAATTATTACCCCCTATAATATAGGTAAAGTTACATAGCTGCCATACCAAAGCGGTTATGCCCCGCCATCACATCAGACCGGGAGCGTAGGTATCATGGAACTATACGATTGCATCAATTTTATTATGACCCGCTCACAGACCGCTGTGAACTCCTATTTCAAGAATATGCTGCTCCCCTTCGACGTCACCCCCATCCAGTACTCCCTGCTCAAGTGCCTTTGGCAGGCCGATATGCAGATGCCCTCCCAGCTGGCCCAGACTCTGCTGGCCGACGCCTCCACCGTCACCGGCGTCATCGAGCGGCTGGAGAAGAAGGAGTTGGTCGTCCGCCTGTTCAACCGGGAGGACCGCCGCTCCATCTGCGTGTGTCTGACCGAGAAGGGCCGCGCCCTCCAGCCGGCAATCGAGGCCGCCATTCAGCAGGCCAACGCCGCCGTGACCCGGGGGCTGAGCGCCCAGGAGGTGGCCCTGTTCAAAAAGCAGTGCGTCCAGCTCATGGAAAACTCCAAGCAGCAGTGACTCCCCTGTAACGGGCAGGCCCCCCGGGCCGGTCGTCAGACCGGCCCGGGGGGCCTTTTTTCTTCCCGCGAACAGAACGGCCGGGCTTATCCCATGGAGATACCCATCCGGCGGGCCACCTCCAGCATCCCGTGGCTCTCGGGGACCAGGCGGCTCTTTCCCGCCACCTCCGCCAGCCTGTTCTCCCCCACGTGGCCGCCTTTCATGGCGATGGTGATGCCGTAATTGCCATCCTCCACCATCTTGGCCGCGTAAGCGCCAAACTGGGTGGCCAGCACCCGGTCATAGGGGCTGGGGCTCCCGCCCCGCTGCATATGGCCGGGGACGCAGATGCGAGTCTCGATGCCGGTCAGCTCCTCAATCTGCCGGGCGATTCGGTTCGTGGCGGTCGTGTAGCCCTGCTCCGCCCGGCGCCGCATCCGTTCGCTGCGTTTCATGCGGGCCTCCCTGGCGTCGCAGGCCCCCTCGGCCACCGCCAGGATGGAAAAGCCCTTCCCCTGCTCCGCCCGCCGCTCAATGGCGGCGCACACGTTTTCGATGGTATAGGGCAGCTCAGGGATGAGAATAATATCGGCGCCGCCGGCAATTCCCGCGTACAGGGTGAGCCAGCCCGCCTTGTTGCCCATCAGCTCCACCACCATGCACCGGCTGTGGCTGCCGGCGGTGGTATGGACCCGGTCGATGGCCTCGGTGGCGATATCCACCGCCGAGTGGAACCCGAAGGTCACCTCCGTGCCGTAGATATCGTTGTCGATGGTCTTGGGAAGTCCGATGATGTTCAGCCCCTCCCCAGCCAGCAGCTCTGCCGTCTTGTGGGTCCCGTTGCCCCCCAGGCACAGCAGGCAGTCCAGCTTCATCTCCTTATAGTGCGCTTTCATGGCGGCCACCTTGTCCACACGGTCCTCGCCCACCACCCGCATCAGCTTGAAGGGGGTCCGCTTGGTCCCCAAAATGGTCCCGCCCACCGTCAGAATGCCGGAGAACTCCTGGGGCTGCATCACCCGCCACTGGCCGTTTATCAGCCCGTGGTAGCCGTTGGACACTCCGATAATTTCCACGCCGTCCCCCATGCGCTGGTACAGAGCCTTGGCGATGCCCCGCAGGGTGGCGTTCAGGCCGGGGCAGTCCCCGCCTGAGGTCAAAATTCCCACGCGCCGCTTCATACGGACCCCACCTTTCTCCATCAGGCCGCGCCTTTTCTGTAAGAATAGGCTCCCACCGCCCCCTTGTCAAGGTCGGCGCGGGCCTTGTGAGACTCTATTTTACTCCGCCCGGGCCGCTTTCATACGGGATGGCGGCCGCCGCAAGCCCTTCCGCCGCAAGGGCTGCCGCCGCAGGCCCTCCGGGAGGGCGGGCGGCGGGCGGGTCCGTACCTTTTCCAAAATATAACAGAATGATTACACAATCCCGATGGAACGCGCAGGCCGGGACCGGTATGATAGAGCCGTCAAGTCATGGGGCGGCTTGCCCTGAGAGGAAGGCATGGAGCGTATGGACCAGCTATATCAATATGGCTACTCCCAAAACCGGGACCTGTCCTGGCTGCGGTTTAACGACCGGGTGCTCAGCCAGGCCATGGACGAGACGGTGCCCCTGCTGGAGCAGCTGAAGTTCCTGGCTATTTTTACCAGCAACTTGGATGAATTTTTCATGATTCGGGTGGGCAGCCTGTTCGACCTGTGCAGCGAGGACGACAGCGCGGTGGACAGCAAGTCCGGCCTGCGCCCCAGCCAGCAGCTGGAGCAGATTTTTCAGGCGGTGCGTCCCCTGTACCGCAAGCGGGAGGAGCTGTTCGCGCGGCTGGAGGAGCAGCTGCGCTGTCACGGCGTCTATCACCTGCGCTTCCAGGAGCTGGACAAGGGGGAGCGCGCCTGCGTGCGGCAGTACTACGAGACCTCCATCGCCCCCGTCCTCTCTCCCCAGATTGTGGACGTGCAGCACCCCTTCCCCCACCTGGCCAACAAGGTGGTCCATATCGGGGTGATGCTCAAGCGGAAAAACCGCCGGGTCTTCGGCGTGATTCCCCTGCCGGACGCCCTGCCCGCCCTGTTTTTCTTCCCGGGCAGCCAAAGCCGGTATATACTCGCCAGCTCCCTTGTCCTGGCGTACGCCGGCAAGCTGTTCCACCCCTACCAGGTGCTGGAGAAGGTTGTCTTCACCGTCACCCGCAACGCGGACGTCAATCCAGACGACGAGACCTTTGCCGAGGAGGTCGACTTTCGCCAGCGGATGAAAAAGGTCCTCACCCGCCGGCGCCGCCTGGCTCCGGTGCGCCTGGAGCTGTCCAACCCCCTCAGCCAGGACTTCATGTCCTATCTGACCGAAAAGCTGGACCTGACGCAGCGGCAGGTCTACCTCACCGCCGCCCCCCTGAAAATGGGGTATGTCTACCCCCTGATTGCCCGGCTGCCCCGGTCTGTCCGGGACCCGCTGGTCTATCCCCCCTTCACCCCCGTGTGGCCCGCGGCGCTGAAAAAGGAGGAGAGCATCCTGCGGCAGGTGGAGCGGCAGGACGTGCTGCTGTGCTATCCCTTTGAGAGCATGGAGCCTTTTCTGCGCCTGATTCGGGAGGCCGCCGGCGACCCATCGGTTGTCTCCATCAAGATAACCATCTACCGCCTGGCGGGCAAGGCCAAGCTGGTGGAGTACCTGTGCGACGCGGCGGAGAACGGCAAGAGCGTCACCGTGCTCATCGAGCTGCGGGCCCGGTTTGACGAGCAGAACAACATCGACTGGTCCGAGCGGCTGGAGGAGGCGGGCTGTACCATTCTGTACGGGTTCGACAGCTTTAAAGTCCACTCCAAGCTCTGCCTTATCACCCGAAAGGGCCGGGGCGGAGTACAGTATATCACCCAGGTGGGCACCGGCAACTACAACGAGAACACCGCGAAGCTGTACACCGACCTGTCCCTCATCACCGCCGACCGGAGAATCGGCCAGGACGCCGCAGACTTTTTTAAAAATCTGTCCATCGGAAATCTCCACGGCAGCTACCAGCACCTGCTGGTGGCGCCGGAAACCCTCAAGGCCTCCCTCCTGTCGCTGATAGACGGCCAGATTGCCAAGGGGGAACAGGGGCGCATCCTGGTCAAACTCAACTCCCTGACCGACGCGGAGCTGATTGCCAAGCTGTCGGAGGCCTCCTGCGCCGGGGTGCAGATTCACATGATTGTCCGGGGAATCTGCTGCCTGCTGCCCGGCGTGCCGGGCCGGACGGAACATATCCATATCTCCAGCGTGGTGGGCCGCTTTCTGGAGCACAGCCGGGTCTACTGCTTCGGACAGGGGGCGGAGGAGCGGCTGTATATCTCCTCGGCCGATTTTATGACCCGGAACACCGAGCGGCGGGTGGAGGTGGCCTGTCCTGTCTTTGACCCAAAGCTGCGCCGGCGCATCCATCAGATTTTGGACTTGGAGCAGGCCGACACCCTGAAGGCCCGGGCGCTGGCCTGCGACGGCTCCTACGCGCCCAGGGAGGACACCCTGCCCCCCTTGGACAGCCAGCAATTCCTGCTGGAACAGGCCCTGCGGGAGCAGGCGGCGGCCCGCTCCCGGCGCCCCGGCGTCCCGGCCGCTCTCGG
>CASECK010000066.1 GCA_949286295.1 uncultured bacterium
CCCGCGCTCCTTTGCCGCTGGGGAGGGCGGTAAACTCCCTTTTTAAGAAAAATGGAAAAAGGGCAGCCAATTTTCCCGGCTGCCCTTTTTGGTGACTGATTTAGTTTACTGTGTACTGCTTGAATAACCGGGGATTTGTATTACTCTACGATATTCTCTATCTTCATAGTGGTCATTAACCACTCGATAAACTGTCAGTTATTGTTCCAATAGGAATGTGACAATGCCTTCGCTTATCACAGTGTATTCGTAATCATGAACATAATGCGGGCAATCTAATTCTATATATTCCCCCCCATCAACTTGTGATATGTATTCTATAGGAATTCTTCTCCATGTTTCTTCATCAAAACCTGTTCCACCAGAGCCGTTTGATATAAATAATAACATTGGCAGTTGCGGAACACCCATGCTATTCACTTTTTCAGCGTTTTCCTTTACGTATTCAGTTTCCTTTATCATTGTTGCGGTTGCTGTTCGACTGTAGAAAACGGCTCGATAGATTTCCTTTTCAGCATTGGTTAATGTGCCATACTTTATAGCATCACTATCCGAAATGCCTGGAAGAAAACGGGTTACGCCTATATTTGCCGCCCATTTTGCAATGTGCATAAGCGGTATATTGATATTCATATTGTCATAATATTCTGGAACCGCCATATCCAGCCCAACAATTGCCGTTACTTCATCAGGATACTTTTGCGCCCAATACAAAGCTTCAAGTCCCGACATGGAGTGAGGACAAAGAACATACGGCGCAGTCAAGCCTACTCCGGCAAGTGCTGCTCTTGTATCCTCAAGTATAGAATCAATATCCCTGCTTTTATCAACAATATCGCTAAAGCCATATCCGAATTTCTCTACCACCACAATCTGATACTTGTCACTTAATAGAGAATAAAGGGATTTAAAATCCAGTATAGGAGAGCAGGTTCCGCCACCTGCCATAAAGACAAGCGTTGTGTTGCCTGTTCCTTCAACATAGACACTCATATTATGTCCGTCAACTTCAACCGTCTGTCCTAACGGTAAACGCAACGCTGTCTCCTGCTTTAAATGAATTTGGTGATTGATGTATATGAGAAGCAGTAATAAAAATACTGCAATCATCCCGATTAAAACTATTTTCATAACCTTTTTTCTCTTCCTCATAATATTTCTCACACAACTTTCGATTTCTCTATCTGATTTTCCTACTCAATTATAGAAGAAAGCATAGGCTGTTTCAATCCCCTGAAAGGCCTCTGTTCATGTCTAAGCGGCACTCCCACACACCGCGGAAGTGCCGCCTTACGCCTATCAATCAATTATCTCACGCTCTACAACTTCCCGTACACACGCCCGAATGTTGTTCATTTTTTGTATCCATAAAAGCGGTAAAATTTCCTCTTGCATTTTCCACCTCAACGACATATAATGAGGTGGAACAACTGGATAGGAATGTCTTCAGGGCGGGGTGAAACTCCCCACTGGCGGTCAAAGTCCGCGACCGGGCGCAGCTGTAAAGCCGCGCCCGCTGACCCGGTGAAACTCCGGGACCAACGGTTACAGTCCGGATGGAAGAAGATGTGTGGAAACAATTTCACGCGCCCCGGCGTGTGCGCGCGCACCTCCTTGATTGTTTTGACACCTGGAAGGCATGGCTTTCCGGGTGTATCAAACTGACAAGGAGTGTTTTTTATGTCCTCACCCACCCAGTCCCGCGCCTTTTCCGCAACCCGCCGCAGAATCGACACCAAGACCCTGGTCAGCGGCGCCATGCTCACCGGCATCGCCTACATCGTGATGATGGCCTCCAAACTGATGCCCAGCGTCATGTTCTTAGACTTCGACTTTAAGGACGTTATCATCTGCATCGGCGGCTTCACCTTCGGCCCCACCATGGCCGCCGTCATCTCTGTCCTGGTGGCCTTCCTGGAGCTCATCTTTATCAGCACCACCGGCCCCATCGGCTTTGTGATGAACGCCCTGGCCACCTGCTCCTTCTGCTGCACCGCCAGCTTCCTGTACAAAAAGCTGCACACCAAGAGGGGCGCCGTCGCCGGTCTGGCCTGCGGGGTGGTCTGCCTGGTGGCGGTCATGCTGCTGTGGAACTACCTCATCACCCCCCTGTATATGACCCAGTGGTCCCGGCAGGATGTGGCCGCCCTGCTGCCCACCCTGTTTCTCCCCTTTAATCTGGCCAAGGGCGGCATGAACATGGCCGCCACCCTGCTCATCTATCCCCCGGTGGTGGCCGCCCTGCGCAAAGCCGGCGTGGTCCCCCCCTCTCAGAGCGTCCAGGGCAAAAAGTTCAGCGTGGGCTTTTTGCTGTTCGCGCTGGCCCTGCTGGCCACTTTCGTGCTCTTCGCCCTGGTGCTGGCCGGGGTCATCTGACTGCCCGCATCCTTTTTCCCGGCGGAACAGGTTTGCCTGTTCCGCCGGTTTTTTCATCCCCGGCCCCGTCAGTCCAGCAGGCCGGCCAGCAGCTCCAGCCCCCGGACCAGCCGCTCCTGCTCCAGGCCCGGATACCGGACCACCAGGGTGTGGGGCCGGGCCCGGCCGGGCAGGCGCTGATACTCGGTCAGGAAACTCAGGCGGACTCCCACCTCCCGGGCCCGGCGGGCCAGCTCCTGGTCCGGCACCAGGGGGTCCAGCTCCAGCAGAAAATGAAGGCCCGCCTGTTCTTGCCGCACCCGGCACCGCCCGGCCAGCGGGCCGGTCTCCATCAGGGCGGCGGTCCGGTCCCTGCGCCCCCGGTAGTAGCCCCGCATCCGGTTCAGGTGGCTGTCGAAATGCCCCCGCTCTATGAAGCGGGCCAGGGTGTACTGCTCCACGGCCGGGACGGTGCAGGAATAAAACCCCAGCCTGCTCCGGTACTCCTCCAGCAGCTGGGCGGGCAGCACCATATAGCCGATGCGCAGCGAGGGGGCCAGCGTGCGGGAAAAGGTATTGATGTAGATGGCCCGTCCGGCGGTGTCAATGCTCTGAAGCGTTGGAATTGGACGGCCTGTAAAGCGAAATTCACTGTCATAATCGTCCTCGATGATATACCGCCCCTCCCCCTGCCCCGCCCAGCGGAGCATCCCCTGGCGGCGGGCGATGGGCGTCACCACTCCGGTGGGAAACTGGTGGTTGGGCGAGATGTGGAGCACCTGACAGCCGCTGTCCTCCAGCGCCTGGAGAGAAACTCCCTGCCCGTCCACCGGCAGAAAGCGGCACTGCGCCCCGTTGAGGGCGTAGACCTGCGCCGCCTTGGAGTAGCCCGGGTCCTCCAGACCGTAGATTTTCTCCCGGCCCAGCAGTTGGACCAGCTGATTATAGAGGTACTCCGTCCCCGCCCCCACCACAATCCGCTCCGGGGCGGCGCGGATGCCCCGCACCTGATACAGATGCCGGGAGATGGCCCGGCGCAGCTCGGCCACACCGCTGTGGGGAACGGCCTGAAGCAGGCGCTCCCCCTCGTCGGTGAGCACCTGGCGGGTCAGCCTGGCCCATACGGAGAAGGGAAAGCCCTCCGTCCCGCCGCCCGGCCCCCCCAGGTCCAGCAGCCACTCCGGCTGTCCCGGCTCCTCCGGCGGCTCAGGGGGCGGGGGTGGGGTTGGGGCAGACTCCACGGGACAGACAAAATAGCCCCGCCGCTCCCGGGCGCGCAGGTACCCCTCCGCCTCCAGCTGGGCGTAGGCGTTCTCCACCGTCACCACCGCCGTGTTCAGATGGGCGGCCAGCGCCCGTTTGGAGGGCAGCCGCTCCCCCGCCCGCAGCCGCCCGGACAGGATATCCTCCTTCACGCAGCGGTAGAGATAGTCGTACCGGGCCAGACTTCCCCGCCCCTCCAAATCATAGGTCAGCACCGCGCTCCCTCCAAACTGGTTCTATAAATTTTAATCAAATTGGCTCTTTATATCATGTCAGTTATGATTAAAATACAGGTGGAAGAAAAAAGCAAGGGGAAATTTTCCCCGGTCTGAAAAGGAGTCCCTCTCATGTCTCACCTGAAATTGCGCAAGCTGGTGCTGGCGGCCCTCTTTGCCGCCCTGTGCGCCGTTATGACCCTGGTCCTCCAGATTCCCTCCCCCATGCAGGGTTATGTAAACCTCGGCGACTGCGCCGTCCTCCTGTCCGCCTGGGTACTGGGGCCTGTGTACGGCGGGGCCGCCGCCGGGGTGGGTTCCATGCTGGCCGACCTGATGTCCGGCTATCCCCACTACGCCCCGGGCACCTTTGTGGTCAAGCTGGCCATGGCGGCTGCGGCCGCCCTGCTGCTGCGCCTCCTGCGCCCCGGGACGGGCCGCCTTCTCCCCGCGCTGGCGGTCAGCGGCCTGGCGGCGGAGGCCCTGATGGTGGCCGGCTACTTTGGGTACGCCTGCCTGTGGCTGGGCAAGGGGCTGGCCGCCGCCGCCTCCATCCCGGGGAATATAGTCCAGGGGGCCTTTGGGCTGGCCGCCGCCGCGGCCCTCTACACCGCCCTCAGCCGGGGGCGGGTCCTCAGCCGGCTGTGAAGGCAGGCACAAAACGGCCCGGGCGAGTTCGCCCGGGCCGCTCTGATTCCCTCTTCTCTCTTCAAATCTGAAGCAACGCGGCGGCGATGCGGAAATAGACCACAAGGGACACCGCGTCGGCGATGGTGGTGATGAGCGGACTTGCCATCACCGCGGGGTCCAGCCGGACCCGGCTGGCCAGAATAGGCAGGAAACAGCCCAGCAGCTTGGACACCAGCACCGTAACCACCAGGGTAAGGCTGACCACCAGCGCCACCATAAACTCCGTCCGGGACAGCAGCACCAGCCGCAGCAGGCTGACGGCGGCCAGCGTCAGGCCGCACAGCACGCCCACCCGAATCTCCTTCCAGGCCACCCGGAACCAGTCGCCGTACCTGATTTCCCCCAGGGACAGGCCCCGGATGACGGTGACGGAGGACTGGCTGCCGCAGTTGCCGCCGGTGTCCATCAGCATGGGGATAAAGGCGGTCAGCGCCACCTGGGCGGCCAGGGCGGACTCGTAGCGGGTGATGATGGCCCCGGTAAAGGCGGCGGACACCATCAGCAGCAGCAGCCACACCACCCGGCTTTTATACAGGTCCCACACCCGGGTCTGGAGGTAGGGCTGCTCAGAGGGCAGCATGGCCGCCATGCGCTGCATATCCTCGGTGGCCTCCTCCCGCTGGACGTCCATGGCGTCATCGGCGGTGACGGCGCCCACCAGGCGGCCGCCGCCGTCCACCACGGGCAGCTCCACGCTGTCCGCTCCGTCCATCAGGGCCACCGCCCGCTCCTGATCGTCGCCGGGAGCCAGGACCGGGCCGGGGGCGGACATAATCTGCTCCAGCCGGCGGTGGTCGGGCGCCATGACCAGTTCGTGGAGGGTCAGGACCCCCAGCAGCCGCCCGTCTTCGTCCACCACATAGCAGTTGCGCATAAAGTCCCGGGGCACCCCCACCTGCCGCAGGCGGGCCAGCGCCTCCCTGGCCCGCATCAGGGGCGGGAGCATCAGGGGCTGACGGGACATGATGGCGCCCACAGTCCCGGGGACAGCGGGCAAACTCAAAGTGTTCTTCATCTTCAATTCCTCCTTGTCGTCGAGTTCGGCTCGCGCCGCTTCGTGACAGGGAGGTCCGGCAAGCTCAGTTAGCCGTATTGGCGCCCATTCCTGGACGCCGCGCGCCGCGCCGCGCTTGTCTGCCGGGACCTCGACTGCCGCTGTCCATGGAATGTTCACCTCACTTGTTCCAAAATTTGTCCGGATAGAAAAAGCGCGCATACCGCCCTTTGGCGGCATACGCGCTTGTCTCATACCCGTTTATGCCGCCGTCCGAGCTTTAGCATCACAGGGCGGTGAAGTCGCGTTAGATCCCGCCTTGTCATTCGACAGGACCTGCTCAAACCAGCGAAGGATGTCTCCATCCCGTTGCGGCAGCGACCCATATCCCTGTGGTAGCCTTACCTACCGGCTCACAAGGTAATTTTAGACTCTAAAAACCATTCTGTCAACCCCTTTTCGGGGGGGCGGGCGCCTATTTTACCACCACGTTTCCCTCCCCCAGCCGCTGCTTCAGGTCTTCCACCAGGGCGGGGTGAATTTGGCACCGGGCGCCCAGCCGCTTTTGGCAGTCCTCAAAGTAGAGCACCGCCTGGCTCTCCCCCGGGAAGAAGGACATCGCCAGCTTCACTTTCCGCAGGCGGGGGTCCTCCTGGGAGGGCAGGCGCAGCCACAGCTTTTCTCCCCCGCCCTGGACCGGGACCGGCTCGCCCAGGGGGCGGATGGAGTCCACCATGAGCTGGGGTTCCTTTTCGTCCCGGATAGAAATCTTTCCGTTCACCAAGATAGCGGAGTTCTCCCGGATGTAGCCGCCGCTGTCGTTGAGCACCCGGGAGAAGCACAGCAGCTCCATGGAGGCGGTGTCGTCCTCCAGCGTCACATAGGCCATCAGGGTGTTGTTCTTGGTGGTGCGGGTGCGGTAAGTGGAGATGATACCGGCGATGGTGACCCGCTGCTCGTCCCGGTACTCCACCGGCCCGTCCTCCCGGGCAAAATCCGACAGGATGGAGCCGATGGTCACCGCCCCTTGAAGCCGGGCCGCCTCCCGGTAGCGGTCCATGGGGTGGCCGGACAGGTACAGCCCCGTGGTCTCCTTCTCCATGGTCATCAGCTCCTCAGGGCTGAACTCAGGCACGTCGGGCAGGTGGAGGGCGGGCACGGGCGCCGGGGCCTCCTCCCCGCCCCCTGCCAGGGCGAAGAGGTCCAGCTGGCCCTCCACGTTACGCCTGCGGCTGGCGGCGATGCCGTCCAGCACCTGGCCATAGGCCTGCATCAGCTGGGAGCGGCGGTAGCCCATGGCGTCGAAGGCGCCGGACTTGATGAGGCTCTCCACCACCCTGCGGTTCAGGTCCTGGTCGTACAGCCGGTCGCAAAAGTCCATGAAATCTGTAAAGGCACCACCCTTTTCACGCTCCTCCAGCAGGGCGTTGACCACGCTGCGCCCCACCCCCTTCAGGGCCACCAGGCCAAAGCGGATGCCCTCGTCCACCACGGTGAAGTCCGCGCCGGACTGGTTGACGTCCGGAGGGAGCAGGGGGATGCCCATCTCCCGGCACTCGGCGATATAGTCGGCCACCTTTTCGGTGGAATCCAGCACGGAGGTGAGCAGGGCGGCCATATACTCCTTGGGGTGGTGGCATTTGAACCAGGCGGTCTGGTAGGCCACCACCGCGTAGCACACCGCGTGGGCCTTGTTGAAGGCGTAATTGGCAAAGTCGTTGATTTCGTCATAGATGGACTCGGCCACCGCCGCCGGCACGCCGTTGTGCTCGCAGCCGGCGATGTTCCGCTCCGGGTCCCCGTGGACAAAGGCCGTCCGCTCCCGCTGGATGTCTTTCATCTTCTTTTTGGACATGGCCCGGCGGACCATGTCCGCCTGCCCCAGGGAGTACCCGGCCAGCTGCTGGAAAATCTGGATAACCTGCTCCTGGTAGACAATACAGCCGTATGTGTTGGCCAGGATGGGCCGCAGGGCGGGATGCTTGTAGGTAATCTTCTCCGGATTGTTCTTGCAGGCGATGAAGCGGGGGATGGAATCCATGGGGCCGGGGCGGTACAGGGCGATGATGGCGGTGATGTCCTCGATGCTCTGGGGCTTCAGGCCCAGGCACACGCCGGTCATGCCGGCCGACTCCATCTGGAACACGCCCGAGGTCTTCCCCTCGGACAGCATGGCCATGGTCTGGGAATCGTTCATGGGGACGTCCCGGAGGGAAAAGCCCGCCTCCCGTTTCTGGACCATGTGCACCGCGTCGTCCAGAATGGTCAGGTTGCGCAGGCCCAGAAAGTCCATTTTCAGCAGGCCCAGCTCCTCCAGGGTGGTCATGATGTACTGGGTGACGGGCAGGCCGTCGTTGGTGGCCAGGGGCACATAGTCGCACACAGGCCGGCTGGTGATGACCACGCCGGCGGCGTGGGTGGAGGTGTTGCGGGGCATCCCCTCGATGGCCATGGCGGTATCGATGAGCTTTTTGACCCCCTCGTCCCCGTTGTACAGGTCTTTTAGCTGCTTGGACAGCTTCAGGGAGTCCTCCAGGGTGATATGCAGGGCGCCGGGGCCGCTGGGGATGAGCTTGGCCACCGCGTCCACGTCGCCGTAGGGCATCCCCAGCACCCGGCCCACATCCCGGACCGCCCCCCGGGCGGCCATGGTGCCGAAGGTGACAATCTGGGCCACATGGTCCGAGCCGTATTTTTGATTTACATAATCTATGACCTCCTGCCGCCGCCGGATGCAGAAGTCGATGTCGATATCGGGCATGGACACCCGCTCAGGGTTGAGGAAGCGCTCGAAATAGAGGTTATACTGCATGGGGTCTAAGTCGGTGATATTCAGGCAGTAGGACACCATGGATCCGGCGGCGGAGCCCCGGCCCGGCCCCACGGGGATGCCGCTGTTTTTGGCGAAGGCGATAAAGTCGGAGACGATGAGAAAGTAATCCACAAAGCCCATCTTCCGAATCATGTCCATCTCATAGCGCAGCTGCTTCCGGTAGTCCTCCGGGCCGTCCGGATAGCGGCGCTTAAAGCCGTCGGTGCACAGCTTCTCGAAATAGGCGTCCGCGTCGCTCCAGCCCTCGGGGAGCTTGAAGTGGGGCAGGTGATATTTTCCAAACTCGAAGTCCAGATTGCACAGCTGGGCGATTTTGGCGGTGTTCTCAATGGCCTGGGGCTGGCCGGGGAACAGCCGGGCCATCTCCTCCTCGCTTTTCACATAGAACTCCCGGGTTTCAAACCGCATCCGGTTGGGGTCCTCCAGGGTCTTGCCCGTCTGGATGCACATGAGGATGTCCTGCATCTGGGCATCCTGCCGGGTCAGGTAGTGGGCGTCGTTGGTGGCCACCAGGGGGATGCCCGTCTCCTGGCTGAGGCGAATCAGGCCGGCGTTGACCTGCTTCTGGGCGGCGATTCCGTGGTCCTGGAGTTCCAGGTAATAACCGTCCTCCCCAAAGAGCTCCCGCATCTCCAGGGCCGCCTGCCGGGCCTTCTCATACTCCCCGGCCAGCAGCAGCTTGGGCAGCTCGCCCCCCAGGCAGGCGGAGCAGGCAATCAGTCCCCCGGCGTGCTGGCGCAGCAGGTCCATGTCGATGCGCGGCTTGATGTAAAAGCCCTCCAGATAGGCCTGGGACACCATGTAGGACAGATTGCGGTACCCCTCCTCGTTGCGGCACAGCAGCACCAGGTGGGTAAAGGCGGCGTCAAACTCGTGGACCTTCTGAAAGCGGGTGCGGCCCCGGGGGGCCACATAGACCTCGCAGCCAATCACCGGTTTAATCCCCTCGGCCTTGCAGGCCCGGTAAAAATCGATGACCCCGTACATACAGCCGTGGTCGGTGATGGCCACGGCCTCCTGGCCCAGCTCCTTCACCCGCTGGACCAGCTTTTTGATCCGGCAGGCGCCGTCCAGCAGGGAAAACTCGGTGTGCAGATGTAAATGGACAAAGGCCATGGGGAGGCCTCCTTTCCGCTCAGCTCACGCCTCCGCCGCGGCGGCCTGCGCAAGGGTCTGGCCGGTCAGACGGTAGGTGGTCCACTCGTCCATGGGGAGGGCGTGCATCTTTTTGGTATAGAAGTCGATGGAGGGGCGGTTCCAGTCCAGGCAGGCCCACTCCAGCCGGCCGCAGCCCCGGTCCAGGGCGATGCGGGCCAGCCTGCGCAGCAGGGCCTGGCCGTACCCCTTCCCCCGCTCCTCGGGCAGGACGAACAGGTCCTCCAGATAGATACCCGCCCGTCCCAGGAAGGTGGAGAAGTTGTGGAAAAACAGGGCGATTCCCACCGCCCGCTGCCCGTCCAGGGCAAAGAGGACCTCCGCCTTCTTCTTTTCAAACAGCCACTCGCGCAGCAGCTCCGGCGTGGCCACCACCTGGTCGGACATATGCTCATAGTCCGCCAGGGCGTGGATAAAGGACAAAATCAGCTCCTCATCGCCGGGGACGGCGAAACGGATGGTATAGTTTGACATTATGCTCTCTCCTTTTCTGGTCTCTGGTTCTCTCCGGGCGCCCCGCGCTCCCCCCCGCCCCAGCTCCACCAGCTTGCGCAGCCGGTGATTGAGGGCGGATTTTGTCACGGGCGGGTCCGGCCCAAAAATCCTTGATTTTTGGGGGCCCATTTTCATTGCTCGGGCGAATTCAATTCGCCCTGCGCCATTCCCGGGCCGCTGCACGGCCGGGAATTGACGCGCCTGCGGCGCGGCTCGCTCCCGCTCGCGCTGCGAAGCGCCAGCTACCGCTCCCCCCGCCCCAGCTCCACCAGCTTACGCAGCCGGTGATTAAGGGCGGATTTTGTCACGGGCGGGTCGCAGCGCTCCGCCAGCTGGGACAGGGTATCCTCCGGGTGGGCCAGACGCAGGGCGGCGGCCTCCCGCAGCTTGTCCGGCAGGGCGGCCATTCCGCCCCGCTGCTCCAGGCGGCGGATGGCCTCCACCTGAGTCATGGCCGCCTCCACCGCCTTATCCTGGTTGGCCACGTCGCAGTTCACCCGGCGGTTTACACTCCCCCGCAGGTCCCGCTCCAGCTTGGCGTTCATCACCTCCATGGCGGCCAGCGGCGCGCCGATGCAGGTGAGAAAATCCTCGATGCGGTCGCTCTGCTTAAAATAGATGACCGCGTTCCCCTTGCGCTGGGCCGCCTTGGGTTCCAGCTCCAGCTCCCGCATGAGCGCCAGCACCTCCCGGCTGGCGCTGTGGTGGGAGCAGGCCACCTCCAAATGGTAGCTCTTCCTGGGGTCGGTGACCGACCCCCCGGCCAGAAAGGCCCCCCGCAGAAAGGCCGCCCGGCAGCAGCTCTCCTCCAGCACGGCGAAATTTACGTGCAGGGCCGCGGCCCCCCGGTCCAGGCCATAGACCTGGCAGACGGCGGCCAGCTTGTCCGGCTGGGTGATGGAAAAAACCGCCTTCCCCTCCCCCTCGGGCAGGCGGTCGAAGCTCACCCGGAACGCCTTTTTAAACAGCGCGGGCAGGCGCTGGGCCAGGGCGGGACTCTCGGTGACCACCCGTATCTCCCGCGGGGTGAAGGTATTGCAGTACAGCAGCACCCCATAGGCCTCCGCCTGGGCGCAGCAGCGGCGGCTCAGCGGCTGGCGGCACAGCTCCCTTTTTACCTCTCCGGCAAAGGACATGGTCACTCCTCCAGTACATACCGCCGCGCGCCGTGGAAGATGCGCACCGCGCGCCGGCGGTAAATCTCCAGAATCGCCCCGGCCAGTTTGTCCGGGTCGTGGCGGGCAAAGTCGCCCCCGGTGCAGGCCACCGGACGGGCCACCAGCTCCAGCCCCATCGCCCGGATGCGCTCCCGG
This sequence comes from uncultured bacterium, assembly GCA_949286295.1. Lineage (GTDB taxonomy): Bacteria > Bacillota > Clostridia > Oscillospirales > Oscillospiraceae > Lawsonibacter. Next base: position 11,314 of record CASECK010000066.1, read on the forward strand.
TCCACCACCATGGGGGCGGCGTCCTCCCGGCTGTACTTCTCCACCAGTTCCTCGGGCAAGGGCGCGGAATTGACCAGGCACAGGTCCACCAGCCCCGGCTCCCCGTGGGCCATCAGGGCCTCTAAGTGGTCGGCGGCGGTGTACCCCTCGGTCTCCCCCTCCTGGGTCATAATGTTGCACACATATATCTTCGGGGCCCCGGCCCGGACGATGGCCTCCACCACGCCGTCCACCAGCAGGTTTGGAATGACGCTGGTATACAGGCTCCCCGGCCCCAGGAGAATGAGGTCCGCCTGACCGATGGCCTCCAGCGCGGCCGGCAGGGCACGGGGCCGGCGGGGGATCAGGTTCACGTGGTGGATGTGGCAGTCCTGCTCCTTTTTGCAGGCGTAGATTTTGGACTCCCCCACCACGCTGGCCCCGTTTTCAAAGACCGCCTCTAACTGTACGTCGGCGCCGGTGACGGGGATGACCTGGCCGGTGATGGCCAGCACATGGCTCATCTGGCGCACAGCCTGCTCAAAGGAACCGGTGATTCCGTTGAGGGCGGCTAAAATCAGGTTTCCAAAGGACTGGCCGGCCAGGCTGCCCTCGGTAAAGCGGTAGGTCAGCAGCTTTTCCATCACCGGCTCGGTGTTGGCCAGCGCCTCCATACAGTGGCGGATATCCCCCGGCGGGGGCATCCCCAGGTCCTGGCGCAGCACGCCGGACCCTCCCCCGGCGTCGGCCACGGTGACGATGGCGGTGAGGTTGCCGGTGTATTTCTTCAGCCCCCGCAGCATGGTGGACAGCCCCGTGCCGCCCCCCACGGCCACGATGCGGGGCCCCCGCTCCCACTGCTGCAGGCTGGGCAAGGTATTGGACATGACCGCTCCCCTCCTCAGTTGCGGCCCAGGTCCCGGTGGCTCTCCGCCACGGGCCAGCCCTGGGCGCGAATTTTCTCCACCAGGGCGTGGGCGATGGCCACAGAGCGGTGGTGTCCCCCGGTGCAGCCCACGGCGATGATGAGGGCGCTCTTGCCCTCCTCCTCATACCGGGGCAGCAGCCAGCCCACCAGGTCCCACAGCCGCTTTAGGTACTCCTGCGCCTGTCCCCCGCTGAACACATACTCCCGGACCCCCGCGTCCAGACCGGTGAGGGGGCGCAACGTGGCCACATAGTAGGGGTTGGGCAGAAAGCGCACGTCAAAGACCAGGTCCGCCTCCATGGGCAGGCCGTGCTTAAACCCGAAGGAGGACACCCGGACCTCCATCCTCCCCTGGTCGCTGCCCCCCTTGGCAAACAGCCGCCGCAGCTCCCCCTTGAGCTGGGCGGTGGACATCCCGCTGGTGTCGATGATGTACTCCGCCCTATCCCGGAGGGGGGCCAGCATCCGCCGCTCCAGGGCGATGGCCCCCTCCAGGCTGTCGGCCTCCTCGGCCAGGGGATGGCTCCTGCGGGTCTCCTTGTAGCGCTTGATGATCGCCTCGTCCGAGGCGTCCATGAACAGGATGCGGTAGGCGCACTTCATCCCCTCCAAGTCCTCTAAGGCCCGGAACAGGCTGTCGAAGTTGGTGCCCCCCCGCACGTCGGTGACCAGAACCACCCGGCCATACTCCCCGGCCCCGGCCATTCCCAGCTCGGCAAACTTGGGAATCAGGGGGGCGGGGAGATTGTCCACACAGAAGAAGTCCATATCCTCCATAAAGGACGCGGCCTTGCTCTTTCCGGCCCCGGACAGGCCGGAGATGATAACAAATTCCATCTCTTTCACCTCGTATAAAGCTCAAGCCCTTACCGCAGGACCCGGACCTCCATCTCCAGCTCCACCCCGGTCTGCCGGCGCACCCGCTGGGTCACCATATCCACCAGCTTCAGGATGTCCGCGCAGGTGGCCCCGCCGGTGTTGACAATAAACCCGGCGTGCTTTTCAGACACCTGGGCGCCGCCCACGGACAGCCCCTTCAGCCCGCACTGCTCAATCAGCGCCCCGGCAAACTGCCCCGGGGGCCGCTTGAACATGGAGCCGGCGCTGGGGTACTCCAGGGGCTGCTTGGCCTGCCGCTGGGCGGACAGCTCCTCCATCCGGGCGCGGATGGCCCCTGAATCTCCGGGCCGCAGGGCAAAGCCGGCCTCTAAAATGAGCCAGCCGCCCCCGGAAAACAGGCTCTTCCGGTACTCCAGGGCGCACTGCTCCGGGGTGAGCTCCCGCTCCTCCCCCGTCCGGTCCAGGGCCGTCACCCGGGAGAGGACCTGGGACAGCTCCCCGCCGTAGGCCCCGGCGTTCATGGTGACGCCGCCCCCCACGCTGCCGGGGATTCCGTGGGCAAACTCCAGCCCGGTCAGGCCCTCCCGCTGGGCAAACACGGCCAGCCGGGCCAGCGTTGCGCCCGCCCCGGCGGTGATGGTCTCTCCCCGCCGGGACAGGCCGTCCAGGCCGGACGTCTTGATGACAAACCGCTCCACCCCCCCGTCGGGGACCAGCAGGTTGGAGCCGTTGCCCAGGAAAAAAGGCTCCAGCTCCAGCTCCCGGGCGGCGCGCACCGCCGCCCGGGCCTGCTCCGCCGTCCGGGGCAGGGCCATCAGGGCGGCCGGCCCCCCCACCCGGAAGGTGGTGTGGCGGGACATGGGTTCCTCCCGGCGCAGCTCCAGGGCGGGGCAGCGCCCGGCCAGCAGCACCGCCAGCTGTTCAAATCGCTCCATAGCTCCTCCCAAACACGAACGCTCTCCGCCGCCCCATCCCCCGGGCAGCATCTCGTGCTATTATAGCAAATTTTTCGCAAAAATAGAATAGGATGGGAAAAAATCATCCACCGGCGCACCGGTGGATGATGGAGGCCCCGCCGGGAGAGGGACCTGGGTCACAGCATATTGCACAGCAGGGCGGCGCCCACCACGCCGGCGTCGTTGCCCAGAGAGGCCTTCTCCAGCCGGGTGGGCCGGCTCTTGTCAAAGGTCCCCTGGTGGATAAGTTCCCGCAGCGGGTCCAGCAGCAGGTCGTCCTCGGCGTTGCTGACGCCGCCGCCCAGACAGATAATCTCCGGCTGAAGGATGTTGATCAGGTTGATGATTCCAATGGACAGGCCCTGGAGATAGATGGTCAGCACCCGCTTGGCCGCCGGGTCGCCCAGGCGGGCCCCCTGGAAGGCGGTGCGGCCCTGGACCTTGAAGCGGTCCCCCTCGCACAGCTGCCACATGGCGCTGTCCGGCGTGCGCTCCATCTCCAGCTGGGTCAGGCGGATGAGGGCGGTGGCAGAGCCGTAGGTCTCCCAGCAGCCCCGGTTCCCGCAGCCGCACAGCACCCCGTTGGGGTGGATAATCATGTGGCCCACCTCCATGCCGGAGTTGGCGTAGCCGGTGAACAGCTTTCCGTTGACCACCATGCCCCCGCCGATTCCGGTGCCCAGGGTGACCACCACCGCGGGGTCGCAGTCCTTGGCCGCGCCGGCCCAGTACTCGCCCACGGCGGCGCAGTTGGCGTCATTGGCCAGGAACACCGGGATATTCCAGTGCTTCTGAAAAATCTCCCGCAGGGGGACGTCCCGGTCGGAGAAGGGCATATTGGGGTTTTGCACAAACAGCCCCAGCTTATTGTCCACCAGGCCGGGCAAGCCCACGCCCACCGCCTCAATCTGATTGTACTCCAGCGCCCCCATCTCGCACAGCTTTTTGGCCATGCGGGCCAGCTCCTCGCAGAACTCCACCGCGGTCATGGTCTTGTCCACCGGGTGGTTCACCTTGTCCAGGATATGGCCGTGTTCGTTGACCAGGCCGGCCACCAGGTTGGTGCCCCCCACGTCGATGCCGATATAATACATCCCTTATTTTCCCCCTTCTTCAATCGTCTGGAAATGCCGGTCCATCCGGTTGCTCAGCTCCAGCGCGGCGTTGTGCCCCATCTTGCGGTTGCGGTTGTTCATGGCCGCCACCTCCACGATGCTGGCCAGGTTCCGCCCCGGTTTAACCGGGATGGTGACCGCCGGAATTTTGATGCCCATAATCTCTGTAAACGCGGACTCCAGTCCAAAGCGGTCGTACACCGCGTTGTCGTCCCAGGGCTCCAGGTTGATTACCAGGTCAATCTGCTGGGTCATTTTGATAGCGCACATCCCCAGCAGGCGGCTGACGTCCACCACGCCGATGCCCCGCAGCTCCATATACCCCTGAATCAGCTCCGGGGCGGAGGCCTGAAGGGTGCGGTGGTTGGTCAGTTGAATCTCCACCGCGTCGTCGGCCACCAGCCGGTGGCCCCGCTGAATCAGCTCGATGGCCACCTCGCTTTTGCCCACGCCGGACTCCCCCTGGAACAGCACCCCCTCGCCGTAAATCTCCATCATCACGCCGGAGCGGGTAATCTGCGGGGCCAGGCGGTTATACAGGCTGCTGATGAGGGCGCTCATAAACTCCGAGGTCTGGATTTTGGTGCGCAGCACCGTCCGGTCGTGCTTCTCCGCCATGGCCATGCACTCGGGCGCCGGGTCCAGGCCCCGGGTCAGAATCAGGGCCGGCACCGGGTAGGACAGCAGCCGGTCAAAGCTCTCCCGCCGGCGCTGGGAGTCCATGCCGTTGACATAGGTGCTCTCCGTCAGGCCGATGAGCAGCAGCCGGTTGGTGTCAAAGTGCTCGAAAAAACCGGCCAGGGGCAGGCCGGGGCGGTTCACATCCACCGTGCGCAGGGGGATGTTCTCGCAGTCGGGTCCCTTTCGCAGAATCTCCAGGTCGAATTCCCGGATAATCTCGCCCAGTTTCACGCTTTCGGTATGGTCGCTCATGGCTGCATCCCCTCTCAGTATGGCTCCCGGCGCCCAGCGCCGTCTACAAGGTTCAGTATAGACTAAATTGCCCGTTTAGGCAAGCAAAAGCCACGCCCGGCGGGCCGTTTCTTTCTTCTTTTTTATGCCCCGGATTTCTAAAAAAAAGTTCTTGCATTCCACCGCAATTTCTGGTATCATATCATTCGAGCTTTTTGGAAAGCGATTCTCATAGCGAGGAGGTAAGCAATATGGCCAAATGCGAATTCTGCGACAAGGGCGTCACCTTTGGCATTCAGGTGTCCCACTCCCATCGCCGTTCCAATCGCACCTGGAAGCCTAACGTGAAGCGCGTGAAGGCGATCGTGAAGGGCACCCCCACTCACGTGTACGTCTGCACCAGATGCCTCCGTTCCGGTAAGGTCACCCGCGCTGTGTGATTTTGGATCAGGCTGAACAAAGCCCGCCGTACCACGGTACGGCGGGCTTTTTCTTGTCCCCGGACAGCACTATCCGGCGGTGTGGCTACCCCGTCACGCCAAACCAGACCAGAAGGGCGATTCCTATGGTCAGAAAAACCGCCCCCACCTGGCGGTAGGGCTTTTCTGCGTATTGGCGGTGCTTATAAAATAATCCAAAGGCAACTCCAAAAAACAGCAAGGACAAGCTCCCTTTCCACGCCGGATTGCCTTTTCCCAAACACAGGACGGTCAAAACCTGCGTTGCGGCAACCATATATTCAAGGGCATGGCTTTTTGCCTGCACGTCAATCTGCGCGTCCCGCTCGTCCTTCACCGGCCTTTGCCGCTGCGGTCCTTTCATCCTTACCCCACCCCCTCAAAGCTTCGAGTCGTAATAGAAAAATGCCGCCACCTCCGCCAGCATCGAGACTCCCCACGCAACGCCAAGACCCACAAAAATTCCGATAAAGTCCCGGCTTCCTGTCACGGCATAGGCGATCAGACAGCCCACAATCAGCACAAAAGAGACGCTTTGACTGACGGCAAGGGCCCTGCTCTCCGCATTCAGCTTGACCAGCTGGTTGCGCTCGTCCATGGCCTCTATCCTGTCTTGGCGGCTGGCCTCCCGGGACAAGCTCCGCACCAGCAAGGCGCCGGCGAACAAAAAGAGCGCCGCGCACAAAAACCCGTCTTTGGCGGTGATGTCCTGCCGGATGAACCCCATCAGAAGATTGAGCGCGCCCAATCCCAGCATGAATATTCCCTCGGCAAAATTCCTCTTATGGTAAATTTTCATATTCCCTGTCCTCCTGTTCCTTGTTCTCCCGCAAGCAGCACAGCTCCTCAACCGATACGCCGAATACCTGCGCCATCCTGTAGGCGAGCATGAGAGACGGACTGTACTGCTCCTTTTCAATGGAAATAATCGTTCTTGCCGACACATGGACCAGGTCCGCCAGCTGCTGCTGGGTGAGTTTGGCCGCTGTCCGCAGCTGTTTTACCATTGTCTTCATGGGCTCCCTCCCAGCAAATATGAAGGAAACTTCTTATGAAGTTTCCTTCATATTATCACGCCGCCATGGAATTGTCAAGGGAACAGGACGCAAATTCGGGGGGGACCCCGGTCTGTTCCGCACCAGAGCCGAAACAAAAGCACCCGCCATGAAAACCATGGCGGGTGCTTTTCCTGTTTTCACGGGCCGTTTTACCCAAGGGTCCCCGGTCCGCCGCGTCAGCCCGGCGGCCAGGTCATGTCCCGGCCGGACAGGACATGGAAATGGAGATGGGGCACGCTCTGCCCCGCCTGGACCCCGGTGTTGGACACCACCCGGTAGCTGTCCAGCCCCAGCTGTTTGGCGAGGTCGGAGATGACGGTGAAAATGCGGGCCACCACCGCGGCGTTCTCCGGGGTAATACCGGCCACGGAAGCGATATGGCTCTTGGGAATCACCAGGAAATGGGTGGGCGCTTGGGGGTCGATGTCGTAAAAGGCGTAGACGGCATCGTCCTCGTAGAGTTTGTTGGAGGGAATCTCCCCTCTGACAATTTTACAAAACAGGCAGTCGGACATGGGTGGACCTCCTTTGTCAATCAGCTGCTTCCATTGTACCCCATTTCTTCTGAAATGCAAGGCCTTTCTTCCCAGGCGAGGTGGGTGGGGGCGGCCTTTGCCCTCATATCCCGTCCTTGAGCCGGCAAATCTCCTCCAGCACGGCGTACAGCCGCGCCTGCTCCGCCGGTCAGCGCCAGCCGCAGCCCCCCCTATCCAACCTCCTTCCCACCGGAGCCGCCGAATAATGGTTTACCCGTTCACGCACAGCGCAAACGGATAAACCGTTATAGCTGACCTAATTTGTGAAACAACATCATAATCACAAATTACGATAACTACTGAATTCAATAGTTTATTGCGCTTAATTTTTCTTGTTTTCCCATCCATTTATGGTATAATAGCCGCAAAGCGGCTATCACACTTAGATTTCAGTCCTTTTTCTCGCCCCTGCCGGGGCAACCGAAAAAGATGACGCATTATACCATTCGTGCGCTGCACTCATGGTATAATATGTATAAATTCAGAAAGAGAGAAAGTAGTTCCCGTTGGCCAGAACACAACACGCTCTTACCCACAAATATGATAAGGATTTAAAGAAATATCATGAAGATCGGTTTCGACAAAAAAATTTTCCCTAAAAGAGTCTTTTTGATCTTGATTGTGTGTCTGATGGTCTGTGCGATATATATCATTCACTGTCTGCACTCTTTCTACTCATTTGATTCATTGCTGGAAAGAGAATCACCCGCAAAAATAGTACAATGAAGAGCAAGTAAAAATGTGTTTTGAAGCATATCGAACCAAAAACTGGTCAACTCTTTTTGATTAGACCGAGGGAAAAGGAGGAACAGTCCTATGGGTTATAAGCAGATTGTTTTTGATGTAGACGGAACTCTGATTGATACAGAATATGCCGTCATTCATTCTTTGCAAGATACTATAA
>CASECK010000067.1 GCA_949286295.1 uncultured bacterium
GCTGGCCCGGCGCACCGTCCAGGAGCTGGAGGGGGACGAGGGCCAGAAGCACCTGGAGGAATATGCCGACGCCGGCACCCGGCGGGGGCAGTGCCTGCTGCGCTCTATCTGTGAAAAATTCGGCTTTGATTCCCTGGGCTATCAGTCTCTGGACGGCCTGCTGGAGGCCATCGGGCTGGACCGCAGCAAGGTGTGCACCTACTGCTGGACCGGCCAGGAGTGACGGCGGGGCGCCGGGCCTTGGGGCCGCGCCGCCCACCCGCCTTCCATTCTGATTTGGAGGTTTTCCTGATGAAGAACTCTCACTCTGAATCCTACGCGGCCGCCGGCGTGGACGTGACCGCCGGCTACGAGGCCGTCAAGCGCATCAAGCCCATGGTGGAGTCCACCTACATCCCCGGCGTGATGGGGGCCCTGGGTGGCTTTGGGGGGATGTTCGCCCCGGACCTGGCCGGGATGAAGAAGCCCGTGCTGGTCTCCGGCACCGACGGCGTGGGCACCAAGCTGCGCCTGGCCCAGCTGCTGGACCGGCACGACACCATCGGCATCGACTGCGTGGCCATGTGCGTCAACGATATCATCTGCGGCGGCGCCTCCCCCCTGTTCTTTTTGGACTACATCGCCTGCGGCAAAAATGACCCGGCGCGCATCGCCCAGATTGTCTCCGGCGTGGCCGAGGGCTGCCGCCAGGCCCAGTGCGCCCTGGTGGGCGGCGAGACCGCCGAGCACCCCGGCGTCATGCCCGAGGAGGACTATGACCTGGCCGGTTTTTCCGTCGGCATTGTGGACGAGGAGAAGATTATCGACGGCAGGCGCCTGGCCGCGGGGGACGCGCTCATCGGCCTGGCCTCCACCGGCGTCCACTCCAACGGCTTCTCCCTGGTGCGCAAGGTCTTTGACGTGGAGCGGGCCGACCTGACCTCCCCCCTGCCCGAGCTGGGGGGCAAGAGCCTGGGCGAGGCCCTGCTGGCCCCGACCCGCATCTATGTCCGGGCCGTCAAGGCCCTGCTGGCCGGCGGCGTGGACGTGCACGCTATCAGCCACATCACCGGCGGCGGTTTCTATGAAAATGTGCCCCGGATGATGCGCGATGGACTCACCGCCCGCATCCGGCTGGACAGCTTCCCCAAGCCGCCCATCTTCGAGCTGATTCAGCGCCGGGGCGGCATCCCGGAACGGGATATGTACAACACCTTCAATATGGGCCTTGGCATGGTGCTGGCCCTCCCCGCCGCTCAGGCCGGACAGGCGCTGGAGCTGCTCTCCTCCGCCGGACAGGAGGCCTGGCAGGTGGGCGAGGTGGCCGCCGGTCCGGAGGGCGTGGCGCTGGGATAACCCCCCGGTTCCCGGCTGGGCGCTGCTAAGCCGGCTCCCATGCGGGGCGCCGCCCGCCCCGACCCAAACAAGGAGGATTCTTTATGCCAAAGCGCATTGCCGTTCTGGTCTCTGGCGGGGGCACCAATCTCCAGGCCCTCATTGACGCCCAGGCCCGGGGCGAGCTGACCGGCGGCGTTCTGGCCGCCGTCATCTCCTCCTCCCCAGAGGCCTACGCCCTGGAGCGGGCCAGGCGGGCCGGCATCCCCGGCCATGTCCTCCCCCGGGGGGACGCCGGCGCGGTGACCGCCGCCCTGGTGGAGCTGCTGAAGGGGCTGGATATCCAGCTGGTGGTGATGGCCGGCTTTATGACCATCGTCACCGGCCAGCTGTTCCGGCACTATGAAAACGCGGTCATCAACATCCACCCCTCCCTCATCCCCGCGTTCTGCGGCCCCGGCTGCTATGGCCTGCGGGTCCATGAGAAGGCCCTGGAATACGGGGTGAAGCTGTCCGGCGCCACCGTCCATTTTGTCACCGAGCAGTGCGACGCCGGCCCCATCATCCTGCAAAAGGCGGTGCCGGTCCTCCCGGACGACACCCCGGAGACCCTCCAGCGGCGCATCATGGAGCAGTGCGAGTGGAAGCTGCTCCCCCAGGCGGTCAGCCTGTTTTGCCAGGACCGGCTGGCTGTGGAGGGCCGCGCCGTCCGGGTGTTGGAGCGCCCCGCCCTTGACAGCGCGCGGGAAGACAATTTATAATGAACGCAGGCGATACGACTGACGGTAAGTGGAATTGACCACGGGGAGTATCGCCCCTGAACTGCCGGCCGTCTGGGCGCACCAATTCGCTGAACTGGTGCGCCCTTTTCCGCATTCCCCGCCTCCGCCAGCCGGAGGCCAAATCATACCGCAAGGAGGCAGATTATGAGCAGCATCGACCTGACACAGTACCTGTCCCAGCGCCCCTACCCCGGCCGGGGCATCCTACTGGGGATGTCCCACAACGGTACCTGGGCCCAGTCGGTCATCGCCTATTTCATCATGGGCCGCAGCGAGAACAGCCGCAACCGCATTTTTGAGCCGGTGGAGGACGGCATCCGCACCAAGGCCTTCGACGAGAGCAAGATGACCGACCCCTCCCTTATCATCTATCACCCGGTGCGGATGGTGGGGGCCAGCACCATCGTCACCAACGGGGACCAGACCGACACCATTCGGGATTTTCTATCCCAGGGCAGGACCTTTGAGGAGGCCCTGCGCACCCGGGAGTATGAGCCCGACGAGCCCAACTTCACCCCCCGAATCTCCGGGCTCCTGGACCGCTCTGGCAACTACCGGCTGTCCATCCTGAAGGAGGGGCAGGACCACCTGTGCCAGCGGCAGTTTTTTGAGTATCAACCCCGGTACAAGCTCGGCCATTTCATCAGTACCTACGAGGGCTTTGGCGATCCCCGCCCCTCCTTCCACGGGGAGCCGGTGGAGGTGAAGGTGGACGCCTCCAGCGCCGGGGAGCTGGCCGGCCAGCTCTGGGACAGCTTGAACCAAGAGAACCGGGTGGCCCTGTTTGTGCGGTACATCGACCAGCGCAACGGCTTTGCCGAGACCGTAATCATCAACCAATACGGCGGCCGCATCCACACCGCCCCCAAGGCCCCCATCTGGAGATAAGGAGGAGCGATCATGACACAGCTGGAACTGAAATACGGCTGCAACCCCAACCAGAAGCCCGCCCGCATTTTCATGGAGCAGGGGGAGCTGCCCCTGAAGGTCCTCAACGGCCGGCCGGGGTATATCAATTTTATGGATGCCCTGAATTCCTGGCAGCTGGTAAAAGCCCTGAACAAGGCCACCGGCCTGCCCGCCGCCGCCTCCTTCAAGCACGTCTCCCCCGCCGGGGCCGCCCTGGGCCTGCCCCTGTCCCAGGTGGAGCGGCAAATCTATTTCGCCCCGGAGGGGGAGCTGTCCCCCATCGCCTGCGCCTATATCCGGGCCAGGGGGGCCGACCGGCTGTGCTCCTTTGGCGACTGGGCGGCCCTCAGCCAGGTGTGCGACGGGGATACCGCCCGCTTCCTGGCCGAAGAGGTGTCCGACGGGGTCATCGCCCCGGGATACACCGCCGAGGCCCTGTCCATCCTGAAAGCCAAGCGCAAGGGGAACTACAACGTGGTGGAGATTGACCCCCATTACGAGCCCGCGCCCACAGAGCGCCGGAGCATCTACGGCGTCACCTTCGAGCAGGGATATAACAACCTGGCCATCGACCGCTCCATGCTCCGCAA
>CASECK010000068.1 GCA_949286295.1 uncultured bacterium
GCCTGCTGGAGCACGTCGTCGGCAATCTCGAAGGCGTTGACCATGGTGATTTTCTGATCGGTGGCCAGCTTCAGCCGCTCGTTGGGGATGATGACCAGGGAGTCCACCTTGTTGCGCAGCTCGGCGATGCCCCCCTCGGCCTGCTTCATCCGGCGCATCCCCTCAAACCGGAAGGGCTTGGTGACCACGCCCACGGTGAGCACCCCAAGCTCTTTGGCGATGTCGGCCACGATGGGGGCCGCGCCGGTGCCGGTGCCGCCGCCCATACCGGCGGTGATGAACACCATGTCCGCGTCCTCCAGGGCTTTGGAGATCTGGGTGCGGTTCTCCTCGGCGGACTTGCGGCCCACCTCCGGGTCGGAGCCGGCGCCCTGCCCGTTGGTCAGCTTCTCGCCGATTTGAATCTTCTGGGTGGCGCTGGAGATGGCCAGGGCCTGCTTATCCGTATTGACGGCGATGAACTCCACGCCTTTGGTCCCGGTGCGGACCATGCGGTTGACCACATTGTTGCCGCCGCCGCCCACGCCGATTACTTTAATATTTACCACATTATCCGGTCCCAGATCCATACCGAATGCCATGTCGTTTCCTCCTATTATCCTGTGTACCATATCAAACCGGCGCCGGCCGCATCAAGGTATTGTATAGCCGCCGCGCCAGTACGCCAGATTTAGTTAATCCATTGTATCGCAGTCTGACAGCCTGGTCAAGAGGGAATCGCACATCCGACCAAACTTTTCATATTTTTTGCGTCAAGAATCTGCAAAAGCGCCCGCCGGGCGGGCCGGACGCGTTCAGGAGGCGGGGGACTAAATCAGCTGGGCGTTGTCCTGAGTCATATCCATAGCTCCGGAGGCCTCCGGGCCGTGGCGGCGCTCAATCTCCTCCCGGGCCTTTTGCAGCACCTGAAGGCCGTAGCGAAAATCGGCGTTGAGCTCCATTTTCACATCAAAGCGGTCCAGGTAGCGTAGCTCCATCTGGGTGTCCCCCAGGGTCACGGCGGAGAACTCCCCCGTCATCCCCGCCTCGTCCATGGCGGCCAGCAGGGCCAGCAGGGCCTCCAGCCCGGTCTGTTCCGGCTGGGGCACCTGAAGCTGCGTCCCGGCCTGAGGGGACAGGGCGGTGAGGCCGGACACCCGGATGGCGGCGCTGTCCGCCCCGGCCGGCTCCAGCAGCTTGCCGGCCATATTGATTAGCCAGGGCTCCTCCGCCGCGTCCAGCGTGGGGGACTGGACGGCCGTCTCTTCCTCCCCCTCCGCCCCCTCCTGCCCGTCCAGCTCCTCCTGGAGGGCGGACAGCTGCTGGGCGGTGGGAGGGAGCACCTGGGCCACCGCGTCCCATTCCGTCACCGTGATGACAATGGTGCTGGGCAGGGAGCGGCGGATGGTCAGCGCCCCGATGTAGGGCAGGGCGGTGCGGATATTGCCGTCAATCCTGGTCTTGTTCAAGGCGTACAGGTTGTCGCCCATCTGGATGCCCGAGGCGGCCACAATCTCCTCCTGGGTGTAGCGCTGGTTGCCCACCACGGCCACCGTCTCCACCCGGAAGAACACCGTGGCCCCCGCGGTCAGCGCCACAACCAGAGCGGCCAGGCACAACAGCTTGAACAGCGGCCCCAGCCGGCCCCTGCTCCGCCTGCGTTTTCGGTTGTAGCTGTTTCTGTGTGCCATATGTTCCTCCCAGGCTCTCTCCCCGCCCCGCGGGCGCCGGAGACGCTATTGCCGCTCCCAGATACTCGCCCCCAGGGCCCGGAGGCACTCTGGAAAGCGCTCATATCCCCGGCGGATATGGTGCAGCTGGGACACCCGGCTGGTCCCCTCCGCCCCCAGGGCGGCCACCACCAGGGCGGCTCCGCCCCGCAGGTCTGGGCTGCGCACGCCGGCCCCGTGGAGCCGGCCCACGCCGGTCACCATGGCGGCCCGTCCCGCCACACAGATGTCCGCCCCCATCCGGCGCAGCTCATCCACATGGCCGTAGCGGCTGTCAAAGATATTCTCCACAAACAAGGTGGCCCCCTCTCCCCCGGCCAGCGCGGCCATGAGGATGGCCTGGGCGTCGGTGGGAAAGCCCGGGTAGGGCGCGGTGCGCACCGGGCTGATGCTCCGCAGGGGACCCCGGCAGGTCAGGCGGACGGCGTCCCCTGCGGCGGTCAGCTGGCATCCCGCCTGCTCCAGGCAGGTCAGAAGGGCGGTGAGCGCGCCCGGTTCCACTCCGGCCACCTCCACCTGGCCGCCGGTGGCGGCCGCGGCGCACAGGTAGGTGGCCGCGGCGATTCGGTCCCCCATAACCCGGTACCGGGCCGGATGCAGGGGCCGCCCCCCGGCCACGAACACCCGGGACCCTCCCGCGCCGGTCACCCGCGCCCCTATGGCCCGGAGGAAATTCTGCAAATCCACAATCTCCGGCTCCCGGGCGGCCCCCACAATGGTGGTCACCCCCGGACAGCCGCAGGCGGCCAGCATGGCGTTCTCCGTGGCCCCCACGCTGGGGATGGACAGGCATATCTCCCCGCCCCGGAGCCAGGCGCCGCCCCGGCAGCGCAGGTTCCCCTGCTCCTCGGTAATCTCCGCCCCCAGGGTCCGCAGGGCGGACAGGTGCAGGTCGATGGGCCGGGGGCCCAGCTCGCACCCCCCGGGGTAGGACAGCTCCGCCTCCCCCAGCCGGGCCAGCAGGGCCCCTAAAAAGATGACCGAGGAGCGCATCTGGCGCATCAGCCCCTCGGGGATTCGGGCGCACTTCAGGCCGGCGGCGTCCACCGCCACCGCCTCCCCCTCCCGCTCCACCCGGCAGCCCAGCAGGCGCAGGATGTCCAGGGCGGCGGACACATCGGACAGGTCCGGGCAGTTATGTATCACGCTGCGCCCCGGGGCCAGCAGGGCGGCGGCCAGAATAGGCAGAACGCTGTTCTTGGCCCCCTGAACGGTCAGCCGCCCCTCCAGGGGCCGGCCGCCCTGAATTTCGTAATAGCTCATAGGATAGCCTCCAAACGCTCCGATTTGGGCTATCCTATGTCAGAAGCAAAGCCGTTGTGAGCCGCCAGGCGGCCCTTACGGCCCCATCAGCTCCATCAGGGTCTGGTATATCTTCTCCCCCGCGTCGGGCACCGCCATGGCGGACAGCGCCCGGGACATGGCCTCCCGCCGGTCCCGCTCCCGCAGCAGCAGGTTGGCCTGCTCATAGAGGGTGTCCCCCACGCAGTCGCTCTCCCGCAGGAGGACCGCCGCCCCCTGGCTGGACAGGACCCGGGCGTTTTTCTCCTGGTGGTTGGCGGTGACGTTGGGAGAGGGTACCAAGATGGCCGGCTTGGCCAGGGCGGTGACCTCGGAGATGGTGGACGCGCCCGCCCGGCACAGCACCAGGTCGGCGGCGGCCATCACCAGGGACATATCGTAGATATACTCCCGGACCTCCACCCCGTTGTCCCCCAGCCGCAGGCCCCGGCGCAGCAGCTCCTCCTGCATCCAGGGGAAATCCCGGCCGGAGCCATGGATGTGCCGCCAGGGGGCGCCCTCATAGCACTCCTTGGCGATGAAGTCCAGCATCTTCTGGTTCATGGTCTCGGCCCCCAGAGAGCCCCAGTAGGACAGCAGCAGGGGCCGCTCATCCTCAAAGCCCAGCTTGGCCCGCGCCTCCCGGCGGGTATAGCGGAAAAAGCCCCCCCGGACCGGGGTGCCGGTGACCACCACCTTGGAGGGGTCGTCATAGCGGCCGCGGCTGTCCTCAAAGCCCACCATTACCCGGTCCACCACCCGGGCCAGCGCCCTGGTGGTCAGGCCGGGGACCGCGTTGGACTCGTGGACGGCGGTGGGGATGTGCCGGTGGGCGGCCTCGTTGACCACGGGGAAGGAGGCATACCCCCCGGTGCCCACCACCAGGTCGGGCTGGAACTCGTCCAGAATGGCCTTGGCCTGCCGCCTGGACCTGCCCATGTTTACCAGCGTGCCCAGGTTGTGGGCCAGGTCGGCGGGGGCCAGGGAGCGGTGGAAGTTGGTGATGGTGACACAGCGAATCGGATAGCCCTCCTTGGGCACCAGCTTATTCTCCATGCCCCCCTCCGCCCCCACGAAGAGCACCCGGCAGCCCGGATGCTTCTGCTGAAAAATGCGGGCCAGAGCCACCGCCGGATTGACATGGCCGGCGGTGCCGCCACAGGTGAAAAGTATCTTCATGCAACCACCTCTCGCGTGCAATCAGTCTTTTTTGGGCGCGGGAATCTGCCGGGCCACACTGAGCACCACCCCCATCTCCGCCAACTGCATGACCAGCGCGGTGCCGCCGAAGCAGAAGAAGGGCAGGGAGAAGCCGGTGGGTGGAATCA
>CASECK010000069.1 GCA_949286295.1 uncultured bacterium
AGCCGCTCGTTGACCCCGGCCCGGTAGTTGTCCCAGACCACGTCCGCGTGCTCGACCAACCGGTAAAACAGCGCCAGGCCCTCCTCCGACTTCAGGTCGATGACCATGCTTTTCTTGTTGCGGTTGAAGGACATATAGTACAAGCTCTCGCCCTTGTGGAAATGAGGCGGGAAATTCCGGGTGTTGTCCCCAGAGGGAGTCTCGATTTTAATAATCTCCGCCCCCAGGTCCCCCAGCATCTGGGCCCCGAAGGGGCCGGCCAGCATCGTGGACAGGTCCAGGACCCGAATCCCCTCCAGGGGCGCTCTGCTAATCGGTTCCGCCATGACGGTCTCTCCTCCTTATGTATCATCGCGGCCAGCCGGTCCGCAGATGCTGTCGATATTCGCCAAGCGCTCGTAATACTGCACGATTCCGCTGTGGTCGTCCTGGATATGCCCCGCCGCCCGCAGGCAGTGCATCTCCTCCAGCAGCTGGCTGCTCAGAGGCAGGGGGACGTCCGCCTCGTGGGCGGTCTCCATCACGTTCCGCAGGTCCTTCATGTTGATGGCCAGGCTGCCGCCCGGGTGAAAGTCCCGGCGGAACATCATCGGCGCCTTGGCCTCCAGCACGGTGCTGCCGGCCAGTCCGCCCCGAATCGCCTCGAACACCTTCCGCACGTCCGCCCCGGCCTTCGCGGCCAGGACAAAGGCTTCGGACACCGCGGCGATGGTCAGGTTGACGATAATCTGGTTGGCCAGCTTGGCCACGCTGCCCGCGCCGCTGGGCCCCACCAGCACCGCCGAGGAGCCCATCATCTTAAAATAGGGCAGCGCCCGGTCAAAGGCCTCCTGCTCGCCGCCGGCCATGAAGGCCAGCGTGCCGTCGGCGGCTTTGGGCTCGCCCCCGCTCACCGGGCAGTCCAGAAAGCTCACTCCCTTCTCCGCCAGCGCGGTAAAGCAGCGCTTGGCCTGCCCGGGGGTGATGGAGCTGAGGTCGGCCACCAGCGTCCCAGGACGGGCGAAGGGGAGCACGCCCCGCTCCCCCAGCAGAATCTCCTGCACAATCTCGCCGTTGGGCAGGGAGGTGAAGATGACCCCGCACCGCTGCGCGATATCCTCCACCGGCGCCGCCTGGGCCCCCTGGCGGCACAGCCGCTCCTGGGCCGCGGGGTCCAGGTCGTTGACCAGCAGGCTGCAACCGTGACGCAGCAGATTGCCGGCCATCGCCCGGCCCATAATGCCCAAACCGATAAACCCAACTGTCATGTTTTCCAAAACGGTCCCCCCCCTTTTCACCCCGAGTATATCAGCATACCGGTATCCCGGTCAAGAGAAAATAGCCGCCGCAGCTTCCAAAATTTGCGGTATTTTATTGTGATAATTTAACAAAAGCCCTGGAAAAAGCGGGCCTCCATGTGGCGCATTGCCAGATTGAAAGCGAAAGCCCGGCTGTCCTCTCCCCATACGTCCCTGCTCCGCCGGGCCTTTTCTCCCCACAGGGAGGGCGGTTTTGCGGCCCGCCGCACATTTTCCTGCATTTCGTATTGTCCATATCCCGTTTTTGTGATATAGTCAAACAGAATAGCAGACCGCGGAGCATAATTTTTTCACTCCCCTCCCGCCAGGCGGGTTTTGATTACAGACATACAACGACAAAGGAGAGGGCGTCATGGCGGCTTATATCAGTCTGCAGGACCAGGCCTATGCCTATTTGAAAGAAGCGGTTTTATCCGGAACCTTTGAAGAGGGCAAATTCTATTCCGAGACCCGCATCGCCTCTCAGCTGGGCATCTCCCGCACCCCCATGCGCGACGCCCTGCAAAAGCTGATGCACGAGGGGTATATTGACATCACCCCCAGCAAGGGCTTTACCCTGCACAAGATTACCTTGGAGGACGTCCACTCCACCTTCCAGATTCGCTGCGCCATCGAGGGGTACAGCGCCATGGAGCTGGCGGGCTCTCTGAACAAGCCGGGGGGGCGGCGCTGCCTGAAAAAGCTCCAGTCTCTTCTGGACGCCCAGAAGCAGCTGGCCCAGCAGCCGCAGGTGGACCTGGTGGCCCTGGCCTCCTGCGACCGGGACTTTCACATCGAGCTGGTCAGCTTTGTCAACAACGAGTGGCTCAGCGAGACCTTCCGGGGGCAGCTCTACCGCATTCAGACCCTGGCCCAGCAGTCCTTCGAGGACCCGGGCCGAATCGAGCGGACCATCGGGGAACACCAGGCCATCCTCACCGCCATCGAGCAGCAGGACCCCCACCGGGTCTATGAGGCGGTGCACACCCACATGAGGGTGCTCAGCCAGCTCATCGCCCGGCGGGGCCTTGACGGGGCGTGACCCCCGCGCGCCCCGTCCACTTCCGGCATAACCGCCAAAAAAAGCGCCGGAACTCTTGCGCTTGCAAGTGTTCCGGCGAATGTTCCGTTTTGTGGGGATGAAAAAGGACATGACCTGGGGTCATGTCCTTTTTTATGGCGTCCCAGAGAGGACTTGAACCTCCGACCCCGCGCTTAGGAGGCGCGTGCTCTATCCAACTGAGCTACTGAGACATCTGCGCTCCCGCCCCCGCTCCCCCGCTCTGCGGACGGAAGAAGGCGGCCTGGCCATCGGGCCGCATGCCTTGTTCATTTTAGCCCAGAACGGCCCCGCTGTCAACGAAAACCTGCCGTCTGTCCGGCCAAACCGACCGGCTGTCCCCGGGGGGATGGACAGCGGCGCGGCCGGAGGGTATACTGAAACCAGCGAGGGAGGGACGCGGCGTGGAAGTGGAATTCAGGCTGGACCCCGGACGGCGGGAGCCCAAGGTGATTATCCTGGCCGGAGAGGACTCCCCGGAGCTGCGCCGGCTGGCCGGGGGGCTGGACCGGCTGGCCCTGGGCCCCATCCCTGTGCGGCGGGGCGAGCAGGCTCTGCTGCTGCCCCAGCGGGTGTTTCTCCGCTTCTATACCGACGGCAAAGGGGTGTCCGCCCAGACGGAGGAGGAGCGCTTCTCCGTCCCCCTGCGGCTGTACGAGCTGGAGCAGCGGCTGGACCACCGCAGCTTTGTGCGCATCTCCAACGGGGAGATTGTCAATCTGGACCGGGTCACCGCCCTGGACCTGTCCCTCACCGGCACCATCCGCATCACCCTGGCCGGGGGAACGGTGTGCTATGCGTCCCGGCGGTATGTGAAGAAAATCAAGCAGGCCGTGGGCCTGTGAGAGGAGGCGCGGCCATGTTGCGCAGCGAAAAAAAGCAGGTGCTGGTTCGGGCCCTGACCGGCGGCCTCATCGGGGCGGCCGTCCTCATCCCCCTGGGCGGGGTGTTCAACGACCTGGTCAGCGGCGGCCTCATCGCCATGGGCGCCCACACCCCCTTCCGGCTGGTGAGCGCCGGGCTGACGTGGCGGGTGGGTTCCGCTCCCCTGGCCTTTGCCATCCAGCTGGCCCTCTACTTCCTGTTGGGGGCGGCGGCGGGGGTGGCCACCCTCCCCTTTGCCGGTGACGGGGCCACCCTGGTCCTGCGCTCCCTGGCCCACTTTGTCCTCACCGCCGGGGCCCTCACCCTCACCTGCCTTCTGCTGGGCTGGGCCTGGTCGTGGCAGGCCATGGCGGTGTATCTGGTCCTGCTGGCGGCGGTCTATCTGCTCATCTGGCTGAGCCGGTGGGTGGGGTGGTACGCGGAGGTGGCCGCCATCCGGGAGAGGCTGGGGCTGGCCCCGGGGCCCTCCCCCCTGAAGTGGCGGGAGAGCCTGCCCTACCTCCCCTTCGCCCTGGTCCTCTGTCTGGGGCTGCCCGCCCTGCTGGGCCTGTTTGACGCCCCGGACGTGCCGGTGCTCCGGGGGCTGCTGTTCCCCTGGCTGCTGCTTCCGGTGGGCTGCTTCTTCTCCGGACTGTCTCTGGGCAGGCGGGAGGGGGTTTGCCCCCTGTACCCGGCGGCCTGCGCCCTGTGTACCCTGGCGGCGGTGTTCTGGGTGTACAACCACACCGCCTGGCCCTGCTGCGCCGTGGCCCTGGGCTGTTCCCTGGCGGGCAATCTGGCGGGGACGGCCCTGGGGAAAATGAGAAATTAGGCGTTAAAGACGGATACATCCTGAAAAAAAGGGGGGCTAACGCATGGAAAAGAAACCGCTGAAGCTCTACAATGTCATCTTCCCCGTCTGGATTTTGATGTTCTGGCCCAGCCCGCCGGTGTTTCTGCTCACCCTGCTTGGCAACCTGGCCATCGACTGTCTGGTGGTATTCCTGGCCCTGCTGGCCCTGAGGCACCCGGCCAGAGGGGCGGTGCTGAAGCGGTGCTGGTGGAAGGTGTGGCTGCTGGGCTTCCTGTCCGATATCATCGGGACCCTGTGGCTGGCCGCAGGGCTGTCCGGCGCCTGGGCGCTGGATGCGAACGGGACGGCCGGCTGGGTGAGCGGCTTCGCCATGGCCATGACGGTCAACCCCTTCCTGCACCCCCTGGCCCTGGTGTGGACGGCCATGGGGGTGGCCGCCGCCGGGGTGTGCATCTACTTCTTTGACCGGCGGGTGTTCCGGCGTGTCCCGGAGCTGGACGGACGGCAGGGGCATATTCTGGCCCTGACTCTGGCCGCCGCCACCGCCCCCTATCTGTTCCTGCTGCCTCTCTACTGAGCACATGAAAAGGCAGGCGCCCGCAAGAGCGGGCGCCTGCCTTTTTTATACCATCAGGGAGCAGACCAGACGGGCGTATTCCGCCGGGTCGTCCAGGGGCAGGCCGGCCAGCAGCAGGGCCTGGCCGTAGAGCAGCTGGGCGTACCGGGCCACCGTGTCCTCATCCCCGGCCTGCTGGGCCCGCACCAGAGCGGCGTAGGGGGCGCTGTCCGGGTTGAGCTCCAGCACCCGGTCGGCCTTCAGGTGCTGGCCGCCCTCCACCTTGCTCATATACTTCTCCATCTCCAGCGAGACGGGGCCGTCGGCGGCCAGACAGCAGGCGGCCGACTTGAGGATGGTGGACAGGCGCACCTGCTTCACCCGATCGCCCAGGGCCTGCTTCACCGCCTCCAGCACGGGCTTGCCGGCCTCGGCCTTCTCCTGGGCGGCTTTCTTCTCCTCCTCGCTCTGGGGCAGGGCGTCCTCCTCGGCCACCGACTTAAACTGCTTGCCGTCCAACTCGCCCAGGGCCTTCATCACAAAGTCGTCCACATCCTCGGTGCAGTAGAGAATCTCATAGCCCTTGTCCAGGATGCGCTCCACCTGGGGCAGCTTGGCAATCTTGTCCACGCTCTCGCCGCAGGCATAGTAACAGTAGGGCTGCTCCTCGCTCATCCGGTCCCGGTAGGCGGCCAGGGTGGTGTTCTTCCCCTCCTTGGAGGACCAGAACAGCAGCAGGTCCTGGAGCAGCTGCTTGTGCTGGCCGTAGCCGGCCACCACGCCGTACTTCAGCTGGGTGCCGAAGGCGGACCAGAACTTCTCGTATTTCTCCCCGTCCTCCTTCTGCATCTTCAGCAATTCGGCCTTAATCTTCTTCTCCAGGGCGTTGGCGATGACCTTCAGCTGCCGGTCGTGCTGCAAAATCTCCCGGCTGATGTTCAGAGAGAAGTCGGCGGAATCCACCACGCCCCGGACAAAGCGGAAATGGTCGGGCAGCAAGTCGGCGCACTTGTCCATGATGAGCACGCCGGAGGAGTACAGCTGCAGGCCCTTCTGAAACTCCCGGGTATAGAAGTCGTAGGGGGTCTGGGCGGGAATGTAGAGCATGGCCTTATAGGTCACGGCCCCCTCGGCGCTGGTGTGAATGACGGCCAGCGGGTCCTGCCAGTCGCCAAATTTCTCCTTATAAAAGGCGTTATACTCCTCGCTCTTCACCTTGGACTTCTGCCGCTGCCACAGGGGGACCATGGAGTTGATGGTCTTCCACTCCTTCACCGTCTCCCACTCGGGCTTGCCGTCCTCCCCGGCGCCCTCCGGCTTGGGCTTCTGGCGGTAGTCCTCCACCTCCATTACGATGGGGTAGCGGATGTAGTCGGAGTATTTCTTGATGAGCTCCTGTAATCTATAGCTCTCAAGATACTGGTCGTAATTCTCCTCCCCGGCGTTGGGCTTGAGGTGCATGATGACGTCGGTGCCCGGGGCCTCCTTCTCGCAGGGGGTGACGGTGTAGCCGTCGGCCCCGTCGGACTGCCACATAAAGGCCTCGCCGCTGCCCCAGGCCCGGGAGAGGACGGTGACGTGGTCGGCCACCATGAAGGCCGAGTAGAAGCCCACGCCGAACTGGCCGATGACGTCGATTTTCCCGGCGGCCTTGTCGTCCTGGGCCAGGGCGGCCTTGAACTGCCCCGAGCCGCTGCGGGCGATGGTGCCCAGATTGCTCTCCAGCTCCTCCCGGGTCATGCCCACGCCGTTGTCGGACACGGTGAGGGTACGCGTCTGCTTGTCCGGGACGATGGTGATTTTCAGGTCCTTGCGCCGGACGTCCACGCTGCTGTCGGTGAGGGACTTGTAGGCCAGCTTGTCCTCGGCGTCGCTGGCGTTGGAGATCAGCTCCCGGAGAAAAATCTCCTTGTGGGTGTAAATAGAGTTGACCATCAAATCCAGCAGGCGCTTGGACTCGGCCTTGAACTGCTTCTTTGCCATGGTGTTCCGCCTCCGTATATACCAATCTCAAACTGACACGACAAGATGTTAGCACTCAGTATCTACGAGTGCTAAAGACAGCATAGCGCAGTTTACGGAAAAATGCAAGAGGGTTCATAAATTATTTACATATCCTCCCGTCCACCCGGGCGGGCAAAATTTTTTCAAAAGGGGGTTGACAAAGGGAGGTGGATGTATTATTGTATTAAGCACATAATACAATAATACAGATGAGCGGAGGGCCGCCATGGACTGGAAGCTAACCGACGACAGGCCCATCTGGCTGCAGCTCACCGAGCAGCTGACCCGGCGCATCATCACCGGAGGCTATCCGCCGGGCAGCAAGCTGCCCCCGGTGCGGGAGCTGGCGGCGCAGGCGGGGGTCAACCCCAACACCATGCAGCGGGCGCTGGCCCAGCTGGAGCAGGACGGCCTGGCCTTTGCCGACCGGACCGCCGGGCGAATCGTCACCCAGGACACCGCCGTGCTGGACGCGGTGCGGACCGCCCAGGCCCAGGTCATCATCGAGCGCTACTACGAGGCCATGGCCGAGCTGGGCTACACCCAAGCCCAGGCCAGGGCGCTGCTGAAGGAGGAAGGACAATGAGCGAACAACTGATTATCTGTCAGGGCCTGAGCAAGGCCTACGGCAGGAAGACCGCCCTGGACCAGATAGACTTGCAGGTGGGCCGGGGCCGAATCGTGGGCCTGCTGGGCCCCAACGGCAGCGGAAAGACCACCCTCATCAAGCTGCTGTGCGGCCTGCTCCAGCCCACCGCCGGCCACCTGGAGGTGGACGGCCTGCCCATCGGGGTGGAGACCAAGAAGCGCATCAGTTATCTGCCCGACCGGATGTACTTTGCCAACTGGATGCGGGCCACCGACCTGTTCGACCTGTTCCGGGACTTCTACCGGGACTTTGACTATGACAAGGCCATGGCCATGTGCCGCAGCCTGGGGGTCGAGCCCCGGGACCGCATCCGCGCCATGTCCAAGGGCACCAAGGAGAAGGTCCAGCTGGTGCTGGTCATGGCCCGGCGGGCCCAGCTCTACCTGCTGGACGAGCCCATCGCCGGGGTGGACCCGGCGGCCCGGGACTTTATCCTGCAGACCATCCTGAGCAACTACAACGAGGAGGGCACCGTTCTCATCTCCACCCACCTCATCACCGACATCGAGAAGGTGTTGGACGAGGCCATCTTCCTGAAGGCTGGGAAGGTCGTGCTCCACAACACCATAGACAACATCCGGGAGAACGAGGGCAAGAGCGTGGACGCTCTGTTCCGGGATATCTTCCGGGTCGCTCCCCTGGAAGGAGGCGAGGCGTAATGTTAGGAAAACTTCTGAAATACGATTTGCGCGCCATGTGGAAGCAGTTCCGGGTGATTTGGCCCACCGTGCTGGTGCTGGGCGCCATCAACCGCTTCACACTGGGGCTGGGCGGAGACCACGCCGCCGGCGCGGTGAGCGCGTGGACCGCCGTCATCGCCGCGACCTTGTTCGGCGGCGTGTGCATCGCCGCGGTGGTGGGGTCCGTTCTGTTCGTCCTCTCCCGGTTCTACCGGGGACTGCTGGGGGACGAGGGCTATCTGATGCACACCCTGCCCGTGCCCACCTGGCAGCTGGTGCTCTCCAAGCTTCTGTGCTCCCTGATTGTCAGCGTGGTCAACACCGCGGTGGGCCTGCTGGCCTTCCTTCTGGTCGTCCCTCTGGACTGGAGCTGGGTCTTCTCCCTGTCCGTGTGGCAGGCGGTGCTCGGGGACATTCTCCATCGCCCGGACATCACCCTCTATCTGCTCGAGGGGCTGTGCCTCGGCCTGTGCACCCTGGCCATGTCCTTCTCCATGATGTACCTGAGCATGGCCGCCGGTCACCTGTTTCACCGGGGCCGGGTCTTTCTCAGCGTGGTCTTCTTCCTGGCGCTGAACACCGTGGTCAACGTGGTGTTCACCCTGCTGGACCAGGCCGGGCTGTTCCTGGCCGCCAACTCCCACGGACAGCTGTGGGCGGCCACGTTGAGCACGGCCCTGCCCGCCGCCCTGATGTTCCTGGCCGCCAGCTGGATTTTGAAGAACAGGCTGAATTTGGAGTAACGCCGCCCACGGCGTGGAAAGGAGCGATGGGAGATGGCCTCCTGGGGCCTGCTGGCCGCCGCCTTCGCGGCGGTTCTCCTCCAGGCCTGGGCGCGGAACAAGGGCGCGCCCGACTGGTACATGGGCTGCATCGTCCCTCTGCTGTACGGGGCGGCGGTGACCTGGATGTTTGTGGGCAGGGACTTTATGCTCTGTCTCCAAATCATCCTCTTTGGGGCCGCCCTCCCCATCTCCCTGCTGGTCTCCTCCTGGCTGCGCGGCCGGGAGCGGAAGAGGCGGGAGGAGGAATAGCCCCCCTGTCCGGCAGAGTTTTGGAAAAAAAGCGGGTCCCGGAGCAAAACTGCTCCGGGACCCGCCTATGATTCATCCGGCGTGCGCGCTTACTGCCGCAGGCGCTTGTCTAGCTTCCGGGCCAGGTAGGTGCCCAGGGACTGGAGCACCTGCACGATGACAATCAGGCAGACGACGGCCAGCAGCATCACCAGGTAGCGGTAGCGGTAGTAGCCGTAGTTGATGGCAATCTTGCCCAGCCCGCCGCCGCCGATGATGCCGCTCATGGCGGTGTAGCCCAGGATGGTGGTCACGGCGATGGTGGCGTTGGAGACCAGGGAGGGCACCGCCTCGGGCAGCATCACCTTCAGCACCGTCTGCATGGGGGAGGCCCCCATGCTCCGGGCCATCTCCAGGATGTTGGGGTCCAGCTCCCGCAGGCTGCTCTCCACCAGCCGGGCGGCAAAGGGGAAGGCGGCGATGGTCAGCGGGACGATGGAGGCCACCGTGCCCACCGAGGTGCCCACAATGGCCCGCGTCAGGGGAATGACCAAAATCATCAAAATCAGAAAGGGCACGGAGCGCAGCAGGTTGATGACCACGTTGAGCGTCTTCATCCACCAGGCGGGCAGGGGGAACAGCCCGCCCCGCTGGCCGGTCACCAGCACAATGCCCAGCACCAGGCCGATGGCCCCGGCCAGGGCGGTGGCGGCCAGGGTGACATAGATGGTCTCCCAGGTGGCCAGCAGGAATTGGGAGCGGACGATGTCCAGCGCCTCCCCAACCGTCTCGGGGGAGAGAATCTTATCCAGCATACGCTTCCACCTCCTGCACCGTCACGTCCGCCGTCCGGGTGAGATATTCCCGGGCCCGGCCCACCGTGATGTTGTCCCCCTCCACGCTCAGCAGCATGGAGCCGTACGCCCGCCCGGCGATGCTCCGGGTGGAGGCGTAGGCGATGTTGGCCTCGATACCGGCCTCGGTGGCCATGCGGGCAATCAGCGGGGTGCCGGCGGCGTCCGCCCCGTTGAAGACGATGCGCAGCAGCCGGGCCCCGGCGGGCAGGCAGCGCAGGTTGTCCAGGCTGCCCTCGGGGAACACCAGGCGCCGGGCCGCGTCAGACCGGGGGCTGGAGAACACGCTGGCCACCTCCCCCTGCTCCACCACCCGCCCGTGCTCCAAAATGGCCACATGGCGGCACACCGACTCCACCACGCTCATCTGGTGGGTGATGATGACGACGGTGATGCCCATCGTCCGGTTGATGTCCCGAATCAGCTCCAGAATGGAGTGGGTGGTGCTGGGGTCCAGGGCGCTGGTGGCCTCGTCGCACAGCAGGACCTTTGGCTGGGTGGCCAGGGCCCGGGCGATGGCCACCCGCTGCTGCTGGCCGCCGGACAGCTGGGCGGGATAGGCCTGCGCCTTGTCCCCCAGGCCCACGGTCTCCAGCAGCTCCATGGCCCGCTGCCTGGCCTGCTGCTTCTTCACGCCGGCCAGCTCCAGGGGGAAACACACATTTTTCAAACAGGTCTTCTGCATCAGCAGGTTGAAGCCCTGAAAAATCATGGTGACGCTGCGCCGGAGCCGGCACAGCTCCCCCTCGCTCAGGGTGGACAGGTCCACCCCGTCTATCAGCACGCTGCCCGAGGTGGGCCGCTCCAGCAGGTTGATGCACCGCACCAGGGTGCTCTTGCCGGCGCCGCTCATGCCGATGATGCCGTACACATCCCCGTCCGGGATGGTGAGGGACACGTTCCGCAGGGCCTCCACGCTGCCGTCGGCCAGAGAGAAGGTCTTGGACAGGTCGCGCAGCTCAATCATGTCAAATTCACCCCTTCAGGGCGTCCAGGGTGGACTGCTTCCCGCCATAGAGGCCCATGGGCTCCACATGGATGGCGGCCACGGAGACCAGATGGGTACCGTTCTCGGCGTTGAAATCCTCCAGATAGGGCAGGTGCTGGAAGTAGTTGGCCAGCAGGGTGCCGTCCTCCACCACGGTGTTGGGCACCACATAGTCGCTGAACTCCTGGATGTCCAGGGTGATGTCCCGCTGGGCCAGAATGTCCTTGGCCACGGCCAGAATCTCCGCGTGGGGGGTGGGAGAGGCGGCCACGGAGATGGTCTGCCCGGCCAGGGCGGCGTAGTCCAGGGTAGCGTCGTAGCCGTCGGTGGGGGCGTCCACCACGGAGACCACCGAGCCGCCGTACTGCTGGGCGATGTAGTCGGCCACCTGCTGGCTGGACAGGGCGGCCACCAGGGCCTTCACCAGGCCGTTGTCCTCATTGCCCTGCTTCACCGCCAGGATGTTGGAGTAGGCGGAGGAGGACCCCTCTAAGGTCAGCGCGTCGGTCATGGGGTCCAGGCCGGCGGCGATGGCGTAATTGGAGTTAATGACCGCATAGTCCACATCGGAGAGCACATTGGGCAGCTGGGCGGCCTCTACCTCGTTAAACTGCAGGTTCATGGGGTTTTCCTCGATATCCAGGATGGTGGCGGTGATGCCCGCCCCCTCCTTCAGGGTGATATACCCCTGGTCCTGGAGCAGCAGCAGGGCCCGGGCCTCGTTGGTGGTGTCGTTGGGCACAGCGACGGTGGGGCCCTCCTCCCCGCCGCCGCAGGCGGACAGCAGGGACAGGGAGAGCGCGGCGGCCAGCAGGGTGGCAAACAGTTTTTTCTTCATGGGGAACATCCTTTCTTTTTCCTGATTTTTTCATCTATATTCCGGTCCCGGCGCGTTCAGACGCCGCGGCGCGGCGCATTCGCCCGAACCGGAAATTTGCCCGCAAAAGCCGGAGAAAGCGTATGGTCATCTCTCCATCTCTCCTCTGCCATAAAAATAACCGGGAGCTCCCGCGGAGCGCCCGGCTGCTTGTGAACGGAGACAGGCCCTTAGGCGGCCTGAAGTCCAGACAGACACAGGGGGGTCCCGACGGAGCAAGGCGCGGCAAACCGGATGCACATCCCCATCATGGGCATCTGCATCATGGTCATCATCATCATGACGGCGGCGCGCTTCATGCCGGTCCCTCCTTCCCTTACGCTTTATCCAAATGATGGATTGCGTTATTTATAGCACAGTTTTGCCCCCCTGTCAACAGAAAATTTCCCCGCCGGCGGGCGCGCGCCCCGCCAAGGGCGCGTTTGCCGGTTTACATCCCGCCCCGGCTGTGGTACAATCATGTGCATCCCAATCCCATCGCAAAAAGGAGGCCGGAGCGGTGGCCCACAACTTTTTTCCCATGATCGCCCGGATGCGGTACATCAACCGCTGGGGCCTGATGCGCAACACCCAGCCGGAGAACATTCAGGAGCACTCCCACCAGGTGGCCGTGCTGGCCCACGCCCTGGCCGTCATCGACCAGCGCTACTTCGGCGGGCGGGTGGACCCGGGGGCGGCGGCGGTGGCGGCGCTGTACCATGACGCCAGCGAGATTCTCACCGGAGATATGCCCACCCCCATCAAGTATGACAACCCGGATATCCAGTCGGCCTATCAGGCGGTGGAGAGCGTGGCCGGGCGCAAGCTGCTGTCCATGCTTCCGGAGGACCTGCGGGCGGACTATGAGCCCGTCCTCACCATCCCCGACCCGGAGGTGCGCGCCCTGGTGAAGGCGGCGGACAAGCTGTCGGCCTACCTGAAGTGCGTGGAGGAGCTCAAGGCCGGCAACAGCGAATTCCGGAAGGCCAAGGAGCAGACCTGGGCCGCCCTGTGTGAAAACCAGACCCCCGCCCTGGGCTACTTTATGAAGCACTTTCTGGACGGGTTTGAACTTACGCTGGACGAGCTGCAGCAGTAAGCCCGCCCGCGCCATATCAGAAAGGAAGGTTACGCCATGAAAGCCATCGTCACCGTCATTGGGAAGGACCGGGTGGGCATCACCGCCTGCGTCTGCGCCCTGCTGGCCCAGCACAACATCAACATCCTGGACATCACCCAGACCGTTCTGCAGGAGTATTTCACCATGGTCATGCTGGTGGATACCACCGCCTGCCAGGCCTCCATCGGCGAGATGGCCGACCTTCTGGAGCGGGCCGGCAAGGAGCAGGGGCTGTCCATCCGCATCCAGCGGGAGGACATTTTCAACGCCATGCACCGAATCTAAATAGAAGCGCGCAGGCGGGCGAAGCAGCGCGGATGGACCGGAGGGAGGGACGCAAACCAGGGAGGGCCGAAGGCCCGAGCGTTTGTGTCCCGAGCCCCAGGGAAGCCGCGCGTTGCGCAGCCGCCGCAGCGTGACAACAATTAGGAGGATTCGCCTCATGCTCAACCAACACGAGATTCTTCAGACCATCCGCATGATTGACCAGCAGCATCTGGATGTGCGCACCATCACCATGGGCATCTCCCTGCTCTCCTGCGCCCGGAGCGACCCCAAGGAGGCCTGTGGCGCCATTTACGACAAGATCACCCGCTACGCCGAAAAGCTGGTGGCCACCGGTGAGGCCATTGAGAAGGAGTTCGGCATCCCCATCGTCAATAAGCGGATCTCCGTCACCCCCATCGCTCT
>CASECK010000070.1 GCA_949286295.1 uncultured bacterium
GGGTCGCCGTCGGGGAGTACGAAGGCGCCATTGACATAGCCGCCGATCCCCTCGCCGCTCCCCCCCGGTTCCACATCGCCCACGGCAAAGAGGGTGCAGTTCTCCTCGGGCAGCGACGTCCCCTCCGGGCCGGTGAGTTCCACTAAGGCGGCCAGGGTGTACCGGTCCACCAGCACCTGCTTCAGCTCCGCCGTCCAGCCGTTCTCATAGGTGTGGACCTGGTCCACCTGGACCACTCCGCCGGCAATCTGCCGGGCGTCCTCCGTCCCGGCCCCAAACAGGGCCATCAGCTTCTCATCCAGCCCCGTGGCTGCGGTAAAGGCGCAGGCCAGCAGCAGGGCGGCGACGCAGGCGGCCGCCACGGCGCTTTTCTTCCACAATTTTACAGGTCTCATGTTTGGTTCCGTCCTTTCTCCGGTGAGGAGGCGGCCCAGCATGGCCTCCTCCTGCTCCCGGCTGGGCCTGACCTGGTCCAGCACCCAGCGCAGCTTCCGTTCATCCATTTTGGTCCACCTCCAGCAGTTTTTTCAGCTTTTCCCGCGCCCGGAACAGCCAGCACCGCACGGTGGAGGGGTTGGCTCCCATGAGCCGTGCCGTCTCCAGGGCGGTGTAGCCCTGATAGTAGTACAGATAGAGCGCGGTCCGCTCCCGCTCGGGCAGAGACAGGAGCCGGTCCCATAGCTCCCCGTCCTCCGGCTGCTCCCAGGTCAGGTTTTGATAGGTCTCCTCGCTGGCCCGGCGGGTGCGCCACCAGTGCTTGAGCTGGTTGCGGCACTCGTTCCGGGCGGTAACGATGAGCCAGGCCTTCTCGTGCTCCGGATCACGAAATGGCTCTTTTCGCTCCATCGCCCGCTGAAAGACGGTCTGGGCGGCGTCCTCCGCGTCGGGTACGGTTTTCATCAGCATCAGGCACAGCTGGTACACCGTGCCGATGTGCCGCCGGTAGAGAGCGGCCGCCTCCTCCCGGCTCATGGTCCACGTCTCCTCCACAAAGTTCGCCTCCTTTTTCGTCCCTCTGTCTGATACACAATTCAGAAGGGCCGTTTGCTGCGTCAAGAAAAAATTTTTCAGGGCGGCCCGGCGCGCCGCGCCCTCTCCCGGGGGAGGAGATAAAATTTCTATTTGTATGATAGCACCCCTGTTCCCCCAGGGGAATGGGGGAGGAGCGGAGACCGGCGGGCAAAAAAAGTTCCGGGAGCTGTCTTCGGACAGCCCCCGGAGGGATTGTTTGGTAGACGCGGGCAAACGTCCGCGTCAGGTTTACCGGCGGAGGAGGGCCGTGCCGGTGCCAAGAACGCCCCAGAGCCAAGTCTCATCGGGACAGGCGGCCTGCCCGCCGGGACTGGGGCCGGAGGGTCCGGCCGCCTTTGGGCGGGGGGAGACGCCGCGGGGCACAGGAGAGGGCCCGCCCGGCCCTGCGGGCGGGGTCTGGTCCTCTGGGCGCAGCGCGTACGACAAAATTGCCAGCAGCTGGGCGGTGCGGGGCCTGTGAGGCAGCGGCCTGCCGGCCAGCTCCTCTAAGGCCTGACGCCCCTGCTGCCAGATGATGGAATTGACGGCGCGGATGTTCCGCTCCACTGCCTTCCAGTTTGTCCGGTACTGTTTGGCCACGTCGGGATAGACCCATTTTGTGACCAGTAGAAGCCGCTCGGGCTGCGTGGCACACAGCTGCGCGGCATAGGCAGTCTGAAAAAAGCCTGTATAATTGGCCGTTACCCCAAGACGATACAATAAACTGTAAATATCCAGCTGCCCTTCCATCCTGACTACCACCTGCCGATTTCAAAGTACGCGTTTGGACAGTGCCGCTCAACGCCATTGATAATCTTATCAATCGTTTCAGCCGTAGGATTTCCTGTCCCGTTTCGGTATTGGTAAAGATTTGATACGGTGACATCGAAATCCAAAGCCATTTCGGTGAATGTCTTTTTGGTGTGCTTGTGATACGCCTCCAGGAGTTCCGCTATATAGCGACGAATGGATTTCGCCATAGTGATCGCCCCTCTGTAATCACATTATGGCAAAAAATGCAGGTAATTGACAACTCATATGTAGGAATTTTCAAAAGAGTTTTTTGGTAGCGGACAAAAACGGAGGACATATTACTCCTGGAGAGG
Source organism: uncultured bacterium (assembly GCA_949286295.1). Lineage (GTDB taxonomy): Bacteria > Bacillota > Clostridia > Oscillospirales > Oscillospiraceae > Lawsonibacter. Next base: position 2,118 of record CASECK010000070.1, read on the forward strand.
ACATTTGTAAAAAAAGGAGGGGAGGGAAGAAGCTCCAACATCGGAGAGGGAAACATGGTAGCGTTTGCGCCGGGGGAAGGCGCAGGATGAGATGGGGCAGAAAGAGGCATGGCCGGGGGCCTTCGAAGAAATGAAGCGGTGCGTCATGCTCAAGAAGGGCCACAGGCCATGCCTGTCTGAGGATGAGAGGGGAAGAAAGAGGGGGATTCCATGGAAGACCGGCAGGGGGCAGTCAGACAGCACGCCACGGAGAACCTGACCGCCGGCGGCGCAAAAACCCTCCTGGGCGCGGGCCTCTGAATCGGCCCGCGCCCAGGAGGGAGGTGTATGCCGGAAGGGGAGTTCAGTGCTCCGGGTGGTGGCCGCAGCCGCCGGAACAGCCGGCGCAACCGCCGCTGCCAGAGCAGCTGGAGCAGGAGCCGCCCTGCTTGCGGCGCTTCCAGAGGGAGCGGATGGCCAGCCCCACCGCGGCGGCCAAAATCGCGATGACGGTGAGATTTGCTACAACAGGGTGCACAGAGGGTGCCCTCCTTTCTGAAAGACAGAGCGGCTCAGTGGGCGGCGGCCACAGAGGTCAGGCTCCGGGTGTCGCCCTGGGGCTGATAGCCGCGGCGCAGCAGCAGGAACAGCAGCATGGCCAGGGCGGCGAAGGCCACCACGGTCCAGACGCTGAAGGTGGCCACGCCGGCGATGAGTCCGCCGACCTGATAGACAATCATGGCGGTCACATAGGCAAAGCCGCACATATAGCCGATGGCGCCCAAAGTCCATTTCCAGTTGTTCATCTCCCGCTTGATGGCGCCCATGGCGGCGAAGCAGGGAGCGCACAGCAGGTTGAAAATCATGAAGGAATAGGTGGTGAAGGGG
>CASECK010000071.1 GCA_949286295.1 uncultured bacterium
CTCCGGGCGGGGCCGCCGCTTGCGCCGGAACCGATGGGGAAGTAGGGCGGATTGGAAACCACCAGGTCAAAGCCCCCCGCGGGCGGCGCCGCCGTCCGCAGGTCCCCGTCCAGAATCTCGCCGCACAGGCCGTTTTGAGCCAGGTTGTCCCGGGCGGTGCGGGCGGCGAGGGGGTCCAGCTCCACCCCGGCGAGGGTGAGGCGGCTGGCCCGCCGGGCCAGAAGGAGCAGCAGCGCGCCGCTGCCCGTCCCCAAATCGCACACCCGCCAGCCATGTTTGACTGTGGCGAAGGACCCTAAGGCCAGCGTGTCGCCTCCCAGGGGGAACACCCCCTCGGGCCAGGACAGGACGTAGGGCCCCAGTTGTTCCCGTCTCACCGCCGCGCCTCCTTTTTTGAAAATTTTGCCGGACCGCCCCGGGGTGGGGAGAAAATATCCGCGCCGGCTGAGAAAAAGGATACCATATTATGCGGCTTTATGCTATAATATTACGAAAACTTTACGGAGAGGGGCGAGGCGCCGTGCCGGGGACCCTGTATTTGGTTCCAACTCCCATCGGAAATTTGGGGGACATCTCCCGCCGGATGGCGGAGACGCTGGCCCAGGTGGATTTCATCGCGGCGGAGGACACCCGGGTGACGGTCAAGCTGCTCAACCACCTGGGGGTGAAAAAGCCCATGGTGGCCTACCACCGGCACAACGCCGGAACCGCCGGACCGGCGGTGCTGGAGCGGCTGCTGGCCGGGGCGTGCTGCGCCCTGGTCACCGACGCGGGGACCCCCGCCATCTCCGACCCGGGGGAGGAGCTGGTGGCCCTGTGCGCCGGGGCCGGAGTGCCTGTGTGCGCCGTGCCCGGACCCTGCGCCCTGGTGACCGCCCTATCTGTCTCCGCCCAGCCCACCGGGCGCTTCACCTTCGAGGGCTTTCTGCCCATGAACCGGAAAAACCGCGCGGCCCGGCTGGAGGCCCTGCGGGGGGAGGAGCGGACCATGGTGTTTTACGAGGCCCCCCACAAGCTGGCCGCCACCCTCCGGACTCTGGCGGAGGTCTTTGGGCCGGAGCGGCCCGTCTCCCTGTGCCGGGAGCTGACCAAGCTCCATGAGGAGGTCCGCCGCACCACCCTGGGGGAGGCGGCGGACTGGTACGGGGCCAACGAGCCCAGGGGGGAGTTTGTGCTGGTGGTCCGGGGGGCTCCCCCGCGGGCGGAGGAGGCGGCGTGCCTGGAGGACGGCCTGGCCCTGGTGGACAGCCTCCGGGGGGAGGGGCTGTCCCTCCGGGACGCGGTGCGCCGGGCGGCGGGGGAGCTGGGCCTGCCCAGAAATCAGCTGTACGACGCCGCGGTGGGAAAATAAATGGAAAGCGGCGTACCCATCGGGCCAAAACTGGATAAGATAGAGACGAGAACACAAGGATTTGAGGTGCCGATTATGGAGCATACTGTGCGGGAATTTATCCGGCCCGGCCGGAGGGTCCACCTGGTGGGAATCGGGGGGGTGTCCATGGCTCCTCTGGGGGAGGTGCTCCGGGACCGGGGCGTGGAGGTCACCGGCTCGGACCTGCATGACAGCGCCGGGGTGGAGCGCCTGCGGGCCATGGGTATCCCGGTGGCCGTGGGCCACCGGGCGGAGAATGTCGCGGGGGCCCAGTGCGTCATCCGCACCGCCGCCGTCCACGACGACAACCCGGAGATTGCCGCCGCCCGGGCGGCGGGCATCCCGGTCTTTGAGCGGGCCCAGGCCTGGGGCGCTATCATGGAGCACTATCAAAACGCCCTGTGCGTGGCCGGGACCCATGGAAAAACTACCACCACCTCCATGTGCGCCCACATCTTCCTGGCCGCCGGAAGGGACCCCTCGGTGATGCTGGGAGGGGTGCTGCCCATCCTTGGGGCCGGCCACCGGGTGGGCCGGGGGGACACCATCATCGCCGAGTCCTGCGAGTACTGCAACTCCTTTTTGTCCTTCTGCCCCACCGTGGCGGTCATTTTGAACGTGGAGGAGGACCACCTGGATTTCTTCCGGGACCTGGCCGACATTCAGCGCTCCTTCCGGGCCTTCGCCCAGCTGGTGCCCCAGGAGCGGGGCTGGGTGGTGGTCAACGGCGACAACCCCCATGCCGTGCAGGCGGTGGAGGACTGCGGCCGCCGGCTGTTCCGCTTCAGCCTCACAGATTCCACCGCCGGCGGTTGGGTGAGCGGCCTGACCTGGGAGCGGGGGCTGCCCGCCTTCGACGTGGTCATCGGCGGGGAGAAGTACGCCCACGTTTGCCTGAAGGTGGGCGGGGCGCACAATGTGTCCAACGCCCTGGCCGCCGCCTGCGCCGCCTGGGTGCTGGGGGTGCCCGGGACGGCGGTGGAGGAGGGGCTGGCCAGCTTCACCGGGGCCGGCCGCCGCTTTGAGCGGAAGGGGGAGTACAACGGGGCCGACGTCTACGACGATTACGCCCACCACCCCGACGAGCTCCACGCCCTGCTGGCCATGGCCAAGAGCCTGGGGTACCAGCGGGTGGTGTGCGCCTTTCAGCCCCACACCTATAGCCGCACCGCCGCGCTGTTCGGCCGCTTTGTGGAGGAGCTGAAGCAGGCCGACGTGGCCGTTCTGGCGGAAATCTATGCCGCCCGGGAGCAGAACACCCTTGGCATCTCCTCCCGGGACCTGGCCGGGCACATCCCCGGAAGCCTCTACTGCGCCACCCTGGAGGAGGTGACCGGCGCCCTCCGGGCGCTGGCCCGGCCCGGGGACCTGATTTTGACCGTGGGAGCGGGGGACATCTATCTGGCCGGCGAGGCGCTGGTCTCATAAACAGGAAAAGTCCCGCGGACGGCCGTTTGGCCGCTCCGCGGGACTTGCGCTTGCGCACCGGAAATGCCGGAGGGTTACAGATTTTTGTCCAGCACCTCGCAAAAGGCGCCGGCGGGCATGACCCCCACCTTCCGGTCAATCTCCTTGCCGTCTTTGAAAAAGATGACGGTGGGGATGGACATGACGCCGTACCGGATGGCCAGCTCCTGCTCCTCGTCGATGTTGACCTTCCCCACGGTGACCTTGCCCTCATACTGGCCGGCCAGGTCCTCGATGACGGGGGAGAGCATCTGGCAGGGGCCGCACCACTGCGCCCAGAAGTCCACCATGACCAGTCCGCCCCCGCTCAGGGCCTTGTCAAAGCTGTCCTTGTTGAAGTGAGTCATTTGTAAAACTTCCTTTCTATGATTGAATTTGAGAAGGCTGCCGCGGTTTATGCCTGCGGCCTGCTGTCCAAATATTCGCAGGCGGACAGGGCGGCCACATGGCCCTCGCCCACCGCTTTGGCCACCTGGAGGGGGGCGCCGGTGCAGTCGCCGGCGGCACAGACCCCCTCGAGATTGGGGGCCATCCGGCAGTCCACCCGAATCGCGCCCTGGTCCGTCTCCAGGCCGGGCAGCAGGTCGGTGGGGGCCACCGCCTGGCGCAGGATGAAAATTCCGTCGCAGGGCAGCGCTGCGCCGTCGGCCTCCAAGGCGGTGACGGCCTGCTCTCCCCGGACGGCCAGCCGGGCGGCCTGGAGGAAGGGGATGTCCCCGTCCAGCCCCTGGGGCGGCTGGGGCGAGACGTAGGTGACCTGGCAGCCTATGCTTTTCAGGTAGTTGGCCTCGTGGGGGGCGTCGGGGGAGCGGCCCACCACCGCCACCGGCCTGCCCCGGTAGAGCATCCCGTCGCAGGTGGCGCAGTAGCTCACCCCCCGGCCCAGATATTCCTCCTCGCCGGGGTATTTGCTCTGCCGGACCACGCCGGGAGCCAGAATCAGGCTGCGGCCTTGGTACACCTGGCTGCCCACGGTGACCATAAAGCCGTTCCAGACCATGAGCGAGATGGCCTTCCCCACCACAAACCCGGCCCCGGCCTGCTGGGCGTGGAGGGAAAATTCCTCCAGCAGCTGATAGCCGGTGCGGCCGGGCAGTCCCAGGTAGTTGTCCACCCGCTCCGCCCGGGCCAGGGGGCTGTCCTGCCAGCGGTTGCTGATGACCAGGACGGACTTGTCCCGCCCCCGGGCGCCCACGGCGGCGGCCAGGCCCGCCGGACCGCCGCCCAGGACGATGATGTCGTATGTCATGGGCCTCATCTACCCTTCAAGTTAGTATGTTAACCACAGTATATCCCATTTTTGCCATGGAAACCAGACTTTTTTGTGAACAATGGGAAAAAATCGAAAGCGGAAGGAAAACCTTGCATTTCCGGCGGGGTGTGGTGTAGAATAAACAGGATATTTTACACAAGTCCGCCCGGCCCGGCGCATACGCCCGGGGCGGACAGAAGGAGGAAGCGCTATGTCGGAGGACGTCAGGAGGCCGGAGGAGAGCCAGACCCAGGAGAGCCAGAACTTCATCCATCAGTTCATCCGGGAGGACATCGGCCCGGGTGGCCGGTTCGAGGGGCGGCAGGTCCACACCCGGTTCCCCCCCGAGCCCAACGGCTATCTCCACATTGGGCACTGCAAGGCCCTGACCATCGATTTCGGCACCGCGGAGAAGTTCGGGGGGCTGTGCAACCTGCGCATGGACGACACCAACCCCACCAAAGAGGACGAGGAGTTTGTGGACGCCATCAAGGAGGACATCCACTGGCTGGGCTTTGACTGGGGAGATCGGTTCTTCTACGGGTCCGATTACTTTGACGAGGACTACCGGCAGGCGGTGGGCCTGATTAAAAAGGGCCTGGCCTATGTGTGCCAGCTGACCCCCGAGCAGTTCCGGGAGTACCGGGGGGACGTGAACACCCCCGCCCGCTCCCCCTGGCGGGACCGGCCTGTGGAGGAGTCCCTGGACCTGTTTGAGCGCATGAAGAACGGGGAGTTCCCCGAGGGGAAATACACCCTCCGGGCGAAAATCGACTTAGCCTCGGGCAACTTCAATATGCGCGACCCGGTGCTCTACCGCATCAACTATCTGCCCCACCACCGGCAGGGGAACAAGTGGTGCATCTACCCCATGTACGACTTTGCCCACCCCATTCAGGACGCGTTAGAGGGCATCACCCACTCCCTGTGCTCCCTGGAGTTTGAGAACCACCGCCCCCTGTACAACTGGGTGGTGGAGCACTGCGATTTGCCCTGCCGCCCCCGGCAGATTGAGTTTGCCCGGCTGGGCATCAACTATACCGTCATGTCCAAGCGCAAGCTGCGCCGCCTGGTGGAGGAGGGGCGGGTCGCCGGCTGGGACGACCCCCGGATGCCCACCCTGTGCGGCCTGCGCCGCCGGGGCTACACCCCCCGCTCCATCCGCAATTTCTGCGAGCGCATCGGGGTGGCCAAGTCGGCCAACGTGGTGGAGTATGCCTTTCTGGAGCACTGCCTGCGGGAGGATTTGAACGAGCACGCCCGGCGGGTCATGGCGGTGCTGCGGCCGGTGAAGCTGACCATCACCAACTACCCCGAGGGGGAAAGCGAGTGCTTTGAGGTGGAGAACAACCCCAACGACCCCGCCGCCGGGAAGCGGCCGGTGGCCTTCTCCCGGCACCTGTACGTGGAGGCGGAGGACTTTTTGGAGACCCCCATCCCCAAGTACAAGCGCCTGTATCCAGGCGGGCCCGAGTGCCGGCTGAAGGGGGCCTATCTCATCCGCTGCACCGGCTGCGTCAAGGACGATAGCGGCCGGGTGGTGGAAATTTTGGCCGAGTACGACCCCGATTCCCGGGGGGGCAACCCCGCCGACGGCCGGAAGGTGAAGGGGGCCACCATCCACTGGGTGGACGCCGCCACCGCCGTGGACGCCCAGGTGCGGCTGTACGACAACCTCTTTGCCGACGAGAACCCGGACAGCGGGGAGAAGGACTTCCTGGCCTGTCTCAACCCCGGTTCCCTGGAGGTGCTGGAGCACTGCAAGCTGGAGGCCTGCCTGGCCGGAGCCCAGCCCAGCGACCGCTTCCAGTTCCTGCGTCTGGGCTATTTCTGCGCCGACAGCGGGGATTCCCGGCCCGGCGCCCTGGTATTCAACCGCTCGGTGAGTCTGAAGGACAGCTTTAAGTCTGGCACATAAGCGCAAAAGCGGGCCGCCCCCACGGGGCGGTCCGCTTTTGTTTCCTACAGGTCCATGGCCTCGGTCAGGCTGTCCACGGCGTCGTTGACCTTTTTGGCAGCCTTGTGGGCCGCCCGCCTGATTTGTCGGCCGGAGGGAGCCATGGCGGCCCCCAGAGCCGCGCCGGCCACCACGCCGGCCGTCATGCCCATGACGAATTTGCCCACTGCGCAGCTGGTATCGTGCATAAAATCCCCTCCTTTTCTGCTGGGCGGAACGGAATGTTTTCCGCCCTCTTATTCTTTCCGAAAAATGTGAAAAATCCGTTGCTAAATCCTGCCCGTTCCGGTATAATTTTTAATTGAATGAGTGCGCGCAAAGACCGCCCCTGACGGGGCGGCGCGCGGCAGGCAACTTACTATTCCCGGAGGAAAACCATGAAACTTTTGATTCAAAACGGCCGCGACGTCCACCCGGTGACGGGGACGGTGGTGCTGCAGGATTTGCTGATAGACAACGGCGTGTTCGCCATGATGGAGCGGGGGATAGAGACCGAGTATGACCAGCTCATCGACGCCACCGGCCTGACCGTGGCCCCGGGGCTTGTGGATATGCACGTCCACCTGCGGGACCCGGGCCTGACCTACCAGGAGGACATCCTCACCGGCTGCGCCGCCGCGGCGCGGGGGGGAGTCACCTCCATGGCCTGTATGGCCAACACCAGCCCCGCGGTGGACTGCCCGGAGCAGGTGCGCTATGTGCTGGCCCGGGCCGGAGAGGCCTGCGGGGTACAGGTCCACCCGGTGGCAGCGGTGTCCTATGGCCTGCGGGGGGAGGAGCCCACCGACGCCGAGGCGCTGAAGGCCGCCGGAGCGGTGGCCCTGTCCGACGACGGCAACAACGTGGACAACGCCAACCTGATGCGGGATGTGCTCATCCGGGCCCAGGGGCTGGACCTGCCCGTGCTGTGCCACTGCGAGGACACCACCATGGTGACCGGCCGGGCGGTGAACGAGGGCAGCGTCTCCCGCCAGCTGTGGCTGGAGGGCCGGCCCGCCATTGCCGAGGAGATTATGGTCATGCGGGACGCCATGCTGGCCGAGGAGACCGGCGCCCATGTCCATATCTGCCACGTCTCCACCGCCCGGAGTGTGGACATCATCCGCAAGATGAAAAAGAAGGGGGTGGGCATCACCTGCGAGACCTGCCCCCAGTACTTCACCCTCACCGAGGACGAGGTGCTCACCCAGGGGTCCATGGCCCGGGTCAATCCCCCCCTGCGGACCAAGACGGACGTGCAGGGCATTCTCGCCGGACTGAAGGACGGCACCATCGACGCCATTGCCACCGACCACGCCCCCCACTCCGCCGAGGAGAAGGCCCGGCCCCTGACCCGGGCGCCCAGCGGCATGGTGGGGCTGGAGACCAGCCTGGCCCTTGCCCTGACCCGGCTGTACCACACCGGAAAGATGGACCTGCCCGCCATTATCCGGCGGATGTCCACCAATCCCGCCGACATTCTGAAGCTGTCCCGGGGACATATGTCCATCGGCGCGGCGGGGGACCTGGTGATTTTTGACCCGGACGAGGAGTGGACCGTGGACCCGGAGCAGTTTGCCTCCAAAGGGCGCAACACCCCCTTCGCCGGATGGAAGGTGAAGGGGAAGGTCAAATATACCATCGTCAAAGGCCAGGTAATCTACCAGGAGCGCTGACCCGGGG
>CASECK010000072.1 GCA_949286295.1 uncultured bacterium
CGTTTTCGCTCAGAGGGAGGCAAAGACGCAGATGCTCTGGGCGTTAATCTGCGGGGGGATGCTGGCGGTCATGACGCCGTTATAGACGATGCGCACCTGATCCCCGGCGCTGAGGTTGACGGTGGAGTGGTTGGTATGCACCAAGACCTCCTGGCTGTTGCTGTTGTCCCGGACCAGGACCTGGGTGCCCCAGGCCTGGACCACGGTGGCGAGCATAGTGACCATAGTAACACCTCATAGCTGGAATTGCCCCCGTGCAAAGGGGGCCACAGCATCCTATGCCACCCCCGCCGCCCCGGTCACAAAAGCGCCTGGACCTGCGCCCAGATTTCACCGGCCAGCCGCTCCACATCCTGGTCCCCGGGGATGACCACCACGCGCTCCTGGTCCCGCAGCCGCTCGAAGGCCCGGAAGTATTGCTCTCTGGTGCGGGTCAGCCGCTCCCGGGTCTCAAACAGCTCCACCCCCGCCCGGTTCCGGGCGATGCGCTCCAGGGCCAGCTCCGGCTCCACGTCTAAAAAGAGGGTGGCGTCGGGACGCAGCAGGCTGGCGCAGGGGCGGTTGGCCTCGATGACCCACTCCAGGGGCAGGTCCACGCTCTGGTAGGCATAGGAGGAGAAGTAGTAGCGGTCGCTCAGGACGGTCATCCCCTCCGCAACGGCCCGGCACAGCCCCTTCTCCCGGTCCAGCAGGTGGTCCAGCCGGTCGGCCACGAACAGGGGGGCCACCACCCGGCTGTCGCAGGACACCTGCCCGGTGAGCACCTGGCGCAGCAGCCGGCCGATGGGGCCGCCGGTGGGCTCGCAGGTGGTGAGGACGGGCCGGCCCGTTCGCTCTAACTGCTGGGCCAGCAGCCGCAGCTGGGTGGATTTTCCGCTGCCGTCGATGCCCTCCAGGGCAAAGAAACGGCCGGGATGTTGGGCTGTCATAGGTATCCTCCTCACAGGGGCGCGGACGGGCGCCCGAAATCTTCCCTTCTGCCGCGCCGGGCGGAGGCCGCCGGGGCGGGCCTATGCCAGACGCTGGAAGAAGGACAAAATGGCCTCCCGGCTGGCCTGGACGCGGCCTTGCACAAAGTCTGGCTTTCCGCCCCCCCGGCCGTCCAGGGCCTGGTTGAGCTGCCTGGTCAGGGCGCGCAGGTCGCCTCCGGCCAGACCCATGGCGTATTGATAGCCCTCTCCGTCCGCGCCGGAGAAGCAGGCGCACCGGCCGCCGCAGCGGCGCAGTACCGCGCCGCACAGCCGGCGCAGGGCGTCGGGGGAAAGCCCGTCCTCAAACAGGAGCACGTCCCCCGCCCCGGCGTGGACCTGGGCCAGGGCGGCAAAGCGGCTGTCCTCCAGGGCGGCCGCCCGGGCCTTCAGGGCCTCGTTCTGGGCCAGCAGCCGCTCCACCGCCCCGCCGGTCTCGAAGACCTTGGCGGACAGCAGGCGGGAGACACGGCTGTTCTGGGCCTGGACCTGATTGAGATAGGCCATGGCCCGGCCGCCGCACACCAGCTCGATGCGGCAGCCCTCCCGGAATTTCTGGACGGACAGCAGCTTCACCAGCCCCACCTGTCCGGCCCGGGCCACGTGGGTGCCGCAGCAGGCGCAGCAGTCCGCCCCCGGGAAGGTGACCAGGCGGACCGGACCGGAAATCTCTTTTTTGCTCCGGTAGGGGATGCTCTTGAGCGCGCTGGGGGAGGGGTAATCCACCTCCACCGCGGCGTCCTGCCAGATATAGCGGTTGGCCTGCTCCTCCAGCCAGGCCAGCTGCCCCTCGTCCAGGGGGAGGCTGAGGTCGATGGTGACCACCTGGCCCCCCAGGTGAAAGCCCACGTTTTCACAGCCCCACCGCTGGTGGGCCAGGCCGGAGACGATGTGCTCCCCGGAGTGCTGCTGCATCAGGTCAAAGCGGCGCTGCCAGTCCACCTGGCCGTGTACCCGGGTCCCGGGGGTCAGGGGACCGCCGCAGGTGTGGACCACCCGGCCGTCCCGCTCGTGGACCTCCAGCACCGGGACGCGGTCCAGCGTCCCGGTGTCCCAGGGCTGGCCGCCCCCCTCGGGGTAGAAGGCGGTGCGGTCCAGGGTGATTTCATAGCCTCCCTTGCCCGGCTCACAGGTGAGGACGGCGGCCTCAAAGCCGGTGAGAAAGGAGTTTTCTTCATACAGCCGTTCCATTGCTATCAGCGCCTCCGCAGGAGTTTCGCGTCCGCAGGCGCGAAGTCATCCAAATATATACCCTTTGGGAAAATTCCGCCGCAATCGAGGAGAACGTTCCGTGCGGCTTCCCCGGCCTGACGGCTTTGCCGTCAGGCCGGAGGGTCAGCTCCAGCTCTCCTCTAACTCCGAGCGCTTGGAGCGCCCCATCAGGTCGGCGATGACGCCGTGGACGTCCCGGCCCTCGTAGAGCACCTCGTAGGCGGCCTGGGCGATGGGCATCTCCACCCCCACCTTCTGGGCCAGAGCGCGGGCGTTGGCGGCGGCGTAGTAGCCCTCCACCACCGCGCCCACCTCCCGGATGGCCTCCTGGACCGGCTTGCCCTGCCCCAGCAGGATGCCGCAGCGGCGGTTGCGGGAGTGCATGGAGCAGCAGGTGACAATCAGGTCGCCCACCCCGGCCAGGCCGGTAAAGGTCTCTTTCCGGCCGCCCAGGGCCACCCCCAGCCGGGCCATCTCGGCCAGCCCCCGGGTCATGAGCAGGGCCTTGGTGTTGTCGCCGCAGCCCATCCCGTCGCAGCAGCCGGCGCACAGGGCGATGACGTTTTTCAGGGCGGCGCAGATTTCGGTGCCCACCTTGTCGTCGCTGGTATACACCCGGAAGCGCTGGTTCATGAACAGGTCCTGGACCTGTTCGGCCAGCTCCAGGCGGCTGGCGGCGGCCACCACGCCTGTGGGAATCTTCCGTCCCACCTCCTCGGCGTGGGAGGGGCCGGACAGGACCACCACCGGGCACCGGTCCTGGAGCTGCTCCTCGATGACCTGACTCATGCGCAGGCAGGTATCCTTTTCAATGCCCTTGGCCACGGATACCAGAATGGTGCCCGGGCCGGCCAGGGTCCTGAGCTGGGCAGCGGTGGAGCGCACGGCGAAGGAGGGGGTGGCGATGACCACCAGGCCGCAGCCCTTTACTGCCGCCATATCGGTGGTGAGCTTCAGCTCCCCGGGCAGAGGGACCCCCTTGAGCATGGGGTTCTCCCGGGTCTCCCGCAGGACACGGGACTCCTCCCCGGTATAGGACCAGAGGGTGACGTCGTGGCCGTTTTCCAGCAGCAGCAGGGCCAGGGCGGTGCCCCAGGCGCCGCTGCCCAGTACGGTGATTTTCATGGTGATTCCTCCCTTATCTGTTATCGTGGAGTCTGCCGCCCTCGGGCGGCCGGGGCAAGCCCCGCCGCGCGGATATTCACGGTCCCCTGCGGTGCAGGGAGAACTTGTTCTCGGTTCCGTGGAGCAGCCGGGAGATGTTTCCCTGGTGCATGAATACCACCAGCCCCCCCAGCAGCAGGCCCAGCAGGGTGAGCACCGGGTTTCGGTAGACAAAGAAGGTGGCCACGGGGAAGCTGGCCCCCGCCCAGATGGAGCCCAGGGAGACATACCGGGTGAGGACAGCCAGCACCAGAAAGCCCCCCCACACCACCAGGGCCACCCGCCAGTCGATCAGGATGGCGACGGTCCCGCCGGACAGGATGCCCTTGCCCCCCTTGAAGTGGAACATAAAGGGGAACATATGGCCCAGCAGGCAGAACATACCCGCCCAGTATTTTCCCAGTACGACCCAGAGCCCGGCGCCCTGGGCCAGAACGCCGCCCAGGACCCATGTGCCAAACAGCACGGCCACGACCGCTTTCCCCACGTCCAGCAGAATCATCACCAAAGTCAGCGGCCCACCGAAGGTGCGGTAGAAGTTGGTCAGGCCGGCGTTGCCGCTGCCGTGGTTGCGCACATCATCGTGGAGGATGTACTTGGAGACGATGACCGCTCCGTTGAAGCAGCCGCAGAGATAGGAGACTGCCGCCACCAGGAGCGCGTAACCCGCCACGGTCCGAATTAGGGCGCCCACGCTGCCCAGGTCCTGCTCCAGCCAGAATAGACAGTCATACAGCGCTTCCATGTTACCCCTCCTTGTCGCTCTTCTGCCGCACCGTCAGCCGCACGGGGGTGCCCTCCAGGCCGAAGGTGGAGCGAATCTGATTTTCCAGGTACCGCTGGTAGGAGAAGTGGAACAGCCTTGCGTCGTTGCAGAAGCACACAAAGTGGGGGGGACGCACCCCCACCTGGGTCATGTAGTATATCTTCAGCCTGCGGCCCTTGTCCGTGGGGGGCTGGACCCGGGCGGTGGCGTCGGCCAGCAGGGAGTTGAGCATCCCGGTGGAGATGCGGGTGGCGGCCTGGTTGTTCACATAGTTGATCAGCTCGAACAGCCGCTCCACCCGCTGCCCCGTCAGGGCGGAGATGAAGACGATGGGGGCGTAGGTCATATAGCTTAAATCCCGCATGACCTCCTGGCGCATCCGGTCCATGGTCTTGCCGTCCTTCTCGATGGCGTCCCATTTGTTGACCACGATGATGCAGGCCTTGCCCGCCTCGTGGGCCAGACCGGCCACCTTGGTGTCCTGCTCGGTGACCCCCTCCCGGGCGTCTATCATGATAAGGCACACGTCGCTGCGCTCGATGGCCATGGTGGAGCGCAGGACGGAGAACTTTTCAATTCGGTCGTCCACCCGGGATTTTTTGCGCATCCCGGCGGTGTCGATGAACAGGAATTTGCCGTGCCCGTTTTCAAAGTAGCTGTCCACCGCGTCCCGGGTGGTGCCCGCCACATCGGAGACGATGACCCGCTCCTGCCCCAGGATGCGGTTGACCAGCGAGGACTTGCCCACGTTGGGCTTGCCGATGACGGCAACCTTGATAAGGTCTTCCTCCTCCTGCTGCTCCTCCTCGGGGGGGAAGTAGGCAAAGCAGGCGTCCAGCAAATCGCCGGTGCCGTGGCCGTGGACGGCGGAGACGGCGATGGGGTCGCCCAGGCCCAGGTTGTAAAACTCGTACACGTCCGGATTCTCCCGGCCGGTCTGGTCGGCCTTGTTCACCGCCAGCACCACCGGCTTGCCCGAGCGCAGCAGCAGGTTGGCCACCTCCTGGTCGGAGGCGGTCATGCCGGTCTTGACGTCGCACACAAAGATGATGACCGTGGCGGCGGAGATGGCAATCTCCGCCTGCTCCCGCATGAAGGACAAAATCTGGTCGTCCGTTCCAGGCTCAATGCCTCCGGTGTCCACAATGTCAAAGACCCGGTTGCGCCACTCGCATTGGGCGTACAGCCGGTCCCGGGTGACGCCGGTGCGGATATCCGTGACCAGGACGATGACGGTGGCGGAGTCTATGGCTATCTGGGCCTGCTCACGCATGAACAGGAGTATCTCGCTGTCGGTGCTGGGCTCTATGCCGCCGGTGTCCACCATGT
>CASECK010000073.1 GCA_949286295.1 uncultured bacterium
CCTGGTATGAGATGATCTATTGTTGGCAGTTCCCCCTCTTCCGTCCCCTGTTGCGCCGATGGGAAACCCAGCCTCTCGTCCATGCTCCCTCCCTCCACCGCTGCTACGCCTTGGCTCTGCGCCTGGCTAAGCTGCGGTACCTGCACAAAAAGAGTGGGGTAGTCCTTTTGCGGCTGCGCATGGGATAACCGAAGCCGCCCGGATACAGAAATCTGTATCCGGGCGGCTTTTTATCGGAAATTCAATCTTAGGTTTTTGGCTGCGTTTCACGCTGGAACTTTTCCAGATAGGCCCGCTGGAGCAGCTGAAGGCGTTGGGGGTCCTTCCCGTCCACCGGGATTCCGTCAATGGACTCCACCCGCATACACAGGGCGCTGGAGCTGGTAACGATGGCCTCGTCGGCATTCATCAGCTCCACCATGGAGAAAGGCCGCTCATCGGTGGGGATGCCGTGCTCCCGGGCCAGGGCCAGCAGGTGCTTGCGGGTGATGCCCGGCAGGATAAGCTCGTCGGTGGGCGCGGTGCGCAGCACCCCGTCCTTCAGGATGGAGATGTTGCTGTGGGCGCACTCGGTCACCCGGGAGCCCCGGTGGAGCACCGCCTCGTCGCAGCCCTGCTCCACCGCCCGCTGGTTGGCCAGCACGCTGGGGATGAGGTTCAGGGTCTTGATGTTGCACAGCTTAAAGCGGTTGTCCTCCAGAGAGATAAGCTTATAGGGCTTGTCCATGGACTTCATGGCGTGGGGCTTCACATAGGCCAGCAGGGTGGGCTCTACCCCCACGGGGAAGGGGTGGTTCCGGGGCGCGACCCCCCGGGATACCTGCCAGTACAGGAAATGGACGGGGGACTCCTCGGCCGCGTCGATGACCTTTTGCAGCTCGGCCTTCACCTGCTCCCGCTCCATTTTGAAGGGAATCTCCAGCAGCCGCAGGCTGTTGTACATCCGGTCCAGATGGTCGTCCAGGGCGAAGGGGACGCGGTTGGCCACGCAGGTGGCCTCGTAGATTCCGTCGCCAAAGTAGAGGGCCCGGTCCCCCATGGGGACCTTCATCTCCTCCAGCGGGCCGATTTCTCCATTATAATAGCCTACATTTTTCCACATGGTCGTCACTCCTTATTTCATTCGTCCATCCAAGTTTCGCATTTTATGCTCCAGCAGCCAGGCGGCCGCCCAGGCACACACACTTCCGATGGCCGCCCCGGCCAGCACATCGGTGGGGTAGTGTACCCCCACGTACAACCGGGACAGCCCCATCATCACGGCCATCCCCAGCGCCGCCGCGCGGCCCCACCTCCAGGGCAGCGCCCGAGCCCAGCTCAGGCCCGCGGCAAAGGCGGCGCAGGTGTGGCCCGAGGGGAAGGAATGGGGGTCATCCTCGGCCACCAGGGGAATCAGGGGCAGGTCCAGCCAGGGCCTGGCCCGCTCCACCAGAGGTTTTACCGTCACATTGGTGACCAGCAGCCCCAGGGCCATGGCCGCCAGGGCCAGCGCGCCCGCCCGCCGGGTTGGCCGCCAGCACAGCATGAGCACAGACAGCACAATCCACAGCGCTCCGGCGTTGCCCAGCTGGGTATAAACGGATACCACGGGGTCCAGCCAGGGCTGGTGCAGCTGCTGGATGGCCAGCAGAAGCTGTCCGTCCAGCTGTAACAGGGTCTCAATCATGGGCCGCTCCTCTCCGCTCCCGGGCAGGGGCGGCCCGGGTGCAGGGGGCGGCCTTCGCCCGTCTCCTCCCCGGCCACGAAGCGCGGAAAATTCTCCCCGCTTGACGGCCCCGCCTTGCTGCCCTTATAATAAGAAAAAAGCGCGAAAATGTCAACGCAATTTTCGGGAGGTCCTCCCTTTGAATCAGATTCTTTGTCTCTCCTGCCAGCCCTGGTCCCGGCTGCCCGGCCGGACCCAGCAGCTGCTCTCCCGGATGCGGGAGGTGCAGATTTTGTTCTTCTCCCCCTCCCCCCGCGGCCGCCTCTTTTCCCCCCGCCAGGGGGGACTGAAGGTCCGCCCCAATGTGACGGCCTACACCCTGCCCCCCGTCCTGCTGCCCCTGGACGAGCGGCACGGCGGGCTGTTCCGGGCCCAACAGCGGAAGCTGGGGCAGTTCATCGCCGGCAAAGCCGCCCAGCACCGCTTTCACGCCCCTCTGCTGTGGACCACCAGCCCTGAGCACGTCCACCTGCTGGACCACCTGGACTATGACGGCCTGGTGTACGACTGCGACCAGGAGTGGGACCAGTTCCCGCCCCAGTGGGAGGGCAGCCTGGCCGGGGCCGCGGATGTGGTCTTTGCCGCCTCCCCCCTGCTGGCCGACCGGCTGTCCCCCTGCAGCGCCAACATTGTGCTGCTGCCCAACGGGCTGAACCTGCCCCTCTTCGCCCCCGGCTCCGCCGCCCGGCCTGACCCCCTGCCCCAGGTCCGGGGGCCCGTCCTCGGCTGGTCGGGGACCATCTGGTCCGACCTTGACCTGTCCCCGGTGCTGTACGCCGCCCTGGACCGCCCTGACTGGACCTTCGTGCTGCTGGGCCGGCGGGAGAAGAACCGCTTCCTGTCCCGGCTGAAAAAGCTGGACAACGTGGTCATCCCCGGCCCCAGGCCGGCCAACGAGGTGCCCGACTGGCTGTACCGCTGCGATGTGCTGCTGGAGCTGCTGCGGGACCAGCGGCCCTATGACGACGTGGTCTCCCCCAGAATGTACGAGTACCTTGCCACCGGCAAGCCGGTGGTGTCCATGCTGTGGCCCGACCAGGTGGAGCGCTTCCCGGACGTGGTATACTCCGCCAAGGACATGGAGGAGTTTCTCACCCTGTGCCGCCACGCCCTGGAGGAGGCCCCCGGCTTCGCCTGCCAGCGCCGCCGGGAGCACGCCGCCAGCGCCGCATGGCCGGCCAGGGTGGAGACCCTGACCCGAATCCTGGTCACCGCCGGGCTGCTGTGAGCAGGCGGCGCACAACTTTTCCGCCGCCTTCCGCCGCTTTTCTTGTACAAGCATACGAAATTCCCGCCCGGACATAACATTCCCTTGCAAAGACTCGGTTTTTTCGATACAATAAAATCCTGATTTTGGGAAGGGGGTTCTGGTATGCGCTTTGTCCAGCTTTTCCGCCGGCGCCGCGCCCTGCTCCACGGCCCCACTGTGCCCAGAGTCAAACGCTGAAACTGCCTCAGGCTGTCTGTACCCTCAGATGGCCTGAAACTTTTTTTCAAAAGGAGTGAGCATTTTGAAAAAAGTAGCCGTCATCATGGGCTCGGACAGCGACTGGCCCGTGGTCAAGGGGGCCTGTGAGCAGCTCGAGGCCTTCGGCATCCCCTTTGAGGCCCACATCCTCAGCGCCCACCGCACCCCCGCCGCCGCGGCGCAGATGAGCACGCCAAAGCCCACCCTGCCCGTCATCGGCATCCCCATGAAGGGGGGCGTCATGGACGGGCTGGACGCCCTGCTGGCCACCGTGCAGATGCCCAGCGGAATCCCGGTGGCCACCGTGGCCATCATCGGGGCCAAAAACGCCGCTGTGCTGGCCGCCCAGATTCTGGCCGTCAGCGACGACGCCCTGGCCGCCCGGCTGGACCAGGCCCGGGAGGAGATGGCCCGGCAGATTGCCAGCAAGGAGCAGAAGCTCCAGGCCGGACTGTAAGCGCCCCACCCGTCCCACCGTCCCCACCACCCACCACAACTATATTTACGGAGGAATGTCATCATGGAAAAGAAGCTTGTGTACACCGGTAAGACCAAGAACGTTTACGCCCTGGACAACGGCAACTATCTGCTGAAGTTCAAGGACGACTGCACCGGCAAGGACGGCGTGTTCGATCCCGGCGAGAACTCCGTGGGCCTGACCATCGACGGCGTGGGTGACGTGAACCTGCGGATGTCCGTGTACTTCTTCGAGAAGATCAACGCCGCCGGCATCCCCACCCACTATGTCCGCGCCGACCTGGCCGACACCACCATGGAGGTCAAGCCCGCCAAGGTGTTCGGCCACGGGCTGGAGGTCATCTGCCGGCACAAGGCGGTGGGCAGCTTCATCCGCCGCTACGGCGAGTATATCGCCGAGGGCGCCGACCTGCCCGCCTATGTGGAGACCACCTTTAAGAATGACGCGCTGGGCGACCCCCTGGTCACCAAGGACGGCCTGGTGGCCCTGGGCGTGATGACCGGAGCGCAGTACGACGCCATCAAGGAGGAGACCCAGAAGATCACCCAGATTGTGGCCGACGATTTGAAGGCCAAGGGCATGGTCCTGTACGACATCAAGTTTGAGTTCGGCTATGACGCCAACGGCAATGTGATGCTCATCGACGAGGTGGCCTCCGGCAATATGCGGGTCTATAAGGACGGCAAATACATCGACCCCATGACCCTGTCCAAGCTGTTTTTCGCGTAAAGCGTCCCTTGACCCAGGCCGCGGCGCGCCGGACGGACGGCGGCCCCGGCAGGGTCCTGGCGGCCTTTGGCCGGCACCATTGACGAAGGAGTTACAGACGAAATGGGCGGTTTTTTCGGCGCCGTCTCCCAGCGAGACGTCTCCCTTGACATTTTCTTCGGGGTGGATTACCACTCCCATCTGGGCACCCGCCGGGGCGGCATGATTATCCATGACGCCCGGGACGGCTTCCAGCGGCAGATTCACTCCATCGAGAACACCCCCTTCCGCACCAAGTTTGAAAAGGACCTGGCGGACTTTCATGGCTGCAGCGGAATCGGCTGCATCAGCGACACCGACCCCCAGCCCCTGCTGGTGCGCTCCCACCTGGGGGTGTTCGCCATCACCACGGTGGGCATCATCAACAACGCCGAGGCGCTGATTCAAAACTACTTCGACCACCACGGCAACCAGTTTATGGCCATGAGTTCCGGCAAGGTCAACGCCACAGAGCTGACAGCCGCCCTCATCAATCAGAAGGACGACCTGGTCTCCGGCATCCTCCACGCCCAGGACGTGATTGACGGCTCTATGACCATGCTCCTGCTCACCGATGGCGGCGAGATTATCGCCGCCCGGGACAAGTTGGGGCGGCTGCCGGTGCTGGTGGGCCGGAACGGCGAGGGGTACTGCGTGTCCTTCGAGTCCTTTGCCTACCACAAACTGGGCTATGAGGACGCCTACGAGCTGGGGCCCCGGGAGATTGTGCGCATCACCCGGGAGGGGCTGCACCCCCTCTCCCCTCCGGGCCAGGAGATGAAAATCTGCGCCTTCCTGTGGAGCTATTACGGCTACCCCAACTCCAACTACGAGGGCCGCAACGTGGAGGTCATGCGCTACCGCAACGGTGAAATCATGGCCCGGGACGAGGCCCTGCGGGGCAGCCGCCCGGAGGTGGACTATGTGGCCGGGGTGCCCGACTCCGGCGTGCCCCACGCCATCGGCTACGCCAACGAGAGTCACGCCCGCTTTGCGCGCCCCTTCGTGAAGTACACCCCCACCTGGCCCCGCTCCTTTATGCCCGCCAACCAGGCGGTGCGCAACCAGGTGGCCAAGATGAAGCAGATTCCCGTCCCCGAGCTTATCCAGGATAAGAGGCTGCTGTTTGTGGACGACTCCATCGTCCGGGGCACCCAGCTTCAGGAGACGGTGGACTTCCTGTACGAGTCCGGGGCCCGGGAGGTCCATATGCGCTCGGCCTGTCCCCCCATCATGTACAGCTGCAAGTACCTGAACTTCTCCCGGGGCAACTCGGACATGGACCTGCTGGCCCGGCGCACCGTCCAGGAGCTGGAGGGGGACGAGGGCCAGAAGCACCTGGAGGAATATGCCGACGCCGGCACCCGGCGGGGGCAGTGCCTGCTGCGCTCTATCTGTGAAAAATTCGGCTTTGATTCCCTGGGCTA
>CASECK010000074.1 GCA_949286295.1 uncultured bacterium
GTGGCCACGGGGCCGCGGCCCTTGTCCAGCCTGGCCTCAATCACCGCGCCGTGGGCGGAGCGGTTGGGATTGGCCTTCAGCTCCCGCATCTCAGCGGTGAGCACCACCATGTCCAGCAGGTTGTCGATGCCCATGCCGGTCTTGGCGGAGATGGGGCAGATGATGGTCTCGCCGCCCCACTCCTCGGGCACCAGCTCATACTCGGTCAGCTGCTGCATGATTCGGTCGGGGTTGGCGGTGGGCTTATCCATCTTATTGATGGCCACGATGATGGGAATCTCAGCGGCCTTGGCGTGGTTGATGGACTCCACGGTCTGGGGCATGATGCCGTCGTCGGCGGCCACCACCAGAATGGCGATGTCGGTAATCATGGCCCCCCGGGCCCGCATGGCGGTAAAGGCCTCATGGCCGGGGGTGTCCAGGAAGGTGACGGGATTGCCCTTCACATCCACCTGATAGGCGCCGATGTGCTGGGTGATGCCGCCGGCCTCCCCGGAGGCCACGTTGGCGTTGCGGATATAGTCCAGCAGAGAGGTCTTGCCGTGGTCCACGTGGCCCATGACCACCACCACGGGGGCGCGGGGCTGCAGGTCCTCCTCCCGGTCCTCGGCGGTGTCGATGAGCCGCTCCTCGATGGTGACGATGACCTCGTGCTCCACCTTGCAGCCCATCTCCTCGGCGATGATGGCGGCGGTGTCAAAGTCGATAATCTCACTCAGAGAGGCCATCACGCCGTTCTTCATCAGGCATTTGACCACCTCCGCGCCGGTCTTTTTCATGCGGGAGGCCAGCTCGCCCACGGAAATCTCGTCGGGGATGAGCACCTTCACCGGGGCCTTTTTGGCAATCTCCAGCTGCAGGCGGCGCATCCTGTCCTGCTCCTCCTGGCGGCGCTTGTTGCCAAAGGAACCGGCCTGCTTGCCGCCCCGCTGGCGCTGGGCGTTGCGGCCCTGGAACTTCTGCTTGCCGCCCCGCTCCTGCTGCCGCTCGCTGGTGAAGGACTCCAGCCGCTCGTCATACTTGTCCAGGTTGACCGCCGGGCCGCCCCGGGTGTCCACCACCTTCTTCTCCGGCACCCGGGTGGCCGGGCGCTGGGGATGCTCTTTCCCTTCGGCCCGCGGGGCGGCCTGGGCCCCGGCGGCGCGCTGCTCCCCCTTGGCGGGGGCGGCCTTCTACTGGGCGGGCTGGGCGGCCGCCTGCTCCTGGGGCGCAGGCTTCTTCTCCGCCACAGGCTCGTGGTAGACGTCGGCATAGACCGACTCGATGGAGTCGATCTGATTGTGCTGGGTCAGATACTCAAAGACGATGGACAGCTCCTCGTCGGTGAGCGGCTGCATATGGTTCTTGGGGGGATGGCCATACTGAGTCAGCAGGTCCATGATCTCCTTGGACTGCAGCTCCTTGCCCCCCCGCCTGAAATCTTTGGCCACCTTGTGAATGGGATACTTTATCATCATATGGAAAAGCCACCTCGTTTCTTAGGGATCATGCCGGAACGTTCCGGTCAGCCGCCGCCCGCCGGGGGCGGGCGTCTGGGCGCGCCCCCGCTGGCGGGGCGCAGGATGTCTCTTCTCAGACCGGGCCGGTCCGGCGCTCTCCCGGTCCCCCGTCCCCTTTCCCGGGGGCGGGGCCCAGGGCTGGCGCGTGCCAACCCGCAGGTTTTTCTCGTGCTGCCGCTGCTCTC
Source organism: uncultured bacterium (assembly GCA_949286295.1). GTDB lineage: Bacteria > Bacillota > Clostridia > Oscillospirales > Oscillospiraceae > Lawsonibacter. The sequence goes on from CASECK010000074.1 coordinate 1,685, forward strand.
TCTGCCGCTGAAGGACCCGGTCGGCCTTATCCCGCAGCTGCCGGGCGGCGGCGGCATACTTCTCCGGCTCCCGGGCGGCCAGCTTCTCCACCGCGGCCGCGGCCAGGCCGGCGTCCGTGAGGGCCAGCATGGCACAGGCCCCCCGGCCCAGCTGTATGCCCAGCTCCGCCTTGGTGAAGGGGGTCTCCAGCCACAGCACCTCCCCCGCCTGCCCGAAATGGGCGCAGCGGCGGCGGGTGTTGGGGGCGGCGTCGGCGGCCAGCAGCACCAGCCGGGCCTTCCGGGCGCGGCAGGCGGCGCCTACCGGCTCCTCCCCCACTTCCAGCCGTCCGGCTTTTTTGGCCAGACCCAGCAGGTGCAAAATAGGGTCATTGGTCATCCGCGGCCCCTCCCTTCATCTGTGCCTCCAGACCGGCCCACACCTCGTCGGGCAGGGGCGCGGAGAAGGCCCGCTCCAGGGCCCGGCTCTTCTTGGCCCGGGCCAGGCAGGCGGGGTTGGGGCACAGGTAGGCCCCCCGGCCGGGCTGCTTGCCCCTGAAGTCCAGGGACACCGCCCCCTCGGGGGAGCGGACCACCCGAATCAGCTCCATCTTCGGTTTCATTTCCCGGCAGCCAAGGCACTGGCGCATGGGTATCTTTCTGGGCACGTTCCGGCACCACCCTTGCTCTCAGTTTCACGGGGCGTGCGGGGGAGCATCCTCCCCGCGCCGCCCGGGCGCAAATCAGCCCTCTTCCCCCTGGACGGCCGCCGCCTCGGGGACTTCCTCCGCGGCGGGGTCCTCCTCCAGGGCAGGCCCGGCGGGGTCCTCCGGCTCCGGAATGGGGTCCAGGGGGGCGGAGGCGGGCTTGATGTCAATCTTATATCCGGTGAGTTTGGCGGCCAGGCGGGCGTTCTGCCCCTCCTTGCCGATGGCCAGGGACAGCTGATCGTCGGGCACCACCACCCGGCAGCTCTTGCCGTCGGGCAGCTCCTCCACCGAGAGCACATCGGCGGGGGACAGGGCGGCGGCAATATAGGCGGCCGGGTCCTCTGACCAGGTGACAATGTCCACCTTCTCGCCCTTCAGCTCGGCCAGCACGTGGTCGATGCGCTGGTGCCGGGGGCCGATGCAGGCCCCCAGGGGGTCCACATTGGGGTCGGCGGACCAGACGGCCAGCTTCGTGCGGGACCCGGCCTCCCGGGCCACAGACTTGACCTCCACCGTGCCGTCGTATATCTCGGGGACCTCCAGCTCGAACAGCCGCTTCACCAGCCCCGGGTGGGTCCGGGAGATGAGCACCTGGGGGCCCTTGGTGGCCCGGCGGACCTCCACCACGTAGACCTTCAGCCGCTGGCCCTCCACATAGTGCTCCCCCTTCACCTGCTCGTTGACCCCCAGATAGGCGTCGGTGAACTCAGAGCCGGAGTGGATGCGCAAAACCACAGAGCCGCTGCGGGGGTCGATGCGGGTGACCACGCCGGTGAGCAGCTCGTGCTCCTTGGTACAGAACTCATCGTAAATCATGCCCTGCTCGGCCTCCCGGATGCCCTGGATGATAACCTGGCGGGCGGTCTGGGCGGCGATGCGCCCGAAGGAGCGGGCCTTGATTTCCATGCGCACCACGTCGCCCAGCTGGGCCTGGGGCAGGGACTGGCGTGCCTCCTCCAAGCTAATCTCGGCGCCGGGGTTATCCACCTGCTCCACCACGTCCTTTTTCAGGAACAGGCGGACGGTGCCCTTCTCCTCGTCGGCCTCGATGACCAGGTTGTCGCCCACGCCCTCGTGGTCCCGCCGGTAAGCGGACAGCAGCGCCTGGGTCACCTTCTCCATCATATAGCCGGGTTTGATGCCCTTCTCCTGCTCAATCTGATGGATGGCCTCGAAAAATTCCTTGCCGTCCATCTCGTTGCTGCTGACCTTTTTCTTTGTCACTCTCTTCGCCACAGTCTTTTCCTCCTAAACAGCCGTGCTGCCGTCATTTTGTGCCGTCCGCGTCAAAACCGGGGGTACAGCCTGACCAGCGCGATCTCATTTTTCTCAAAGCGGGCCGGGCCGCCGGGCAGCTCCAGCTCCACGCCGCCGTCCTCATAGCCGCGCAGCACGCCCACAAACTCCTTCCGCCCGTCCCGGGGCCGGTAGAGTTTGACCTCCACCTCGCTGCCCAGATAGCGGGCAAAGTGCTCCGGCTTTTTCAGGGGCCGGTCGGCTCCGGCGGAGGAGACCTCGAACACATAGCTGCCCTCGATGGGGTCGGCCTCGTCCAACAGGTCGGACATGGGGCGGGACACCGCCTCGCAGTCGTCGATGGACACGCCGCCCTCCTTATCGATATACAGGCGCAGGAACCACTCCCCCGCCTCCTTCACATATTCCACATCCCACAGGGTGCACCCGGCCCGCTCCACCACGGGCAGGGCCAGGGCGGCCACGGTCTCTGTCACCTTTGCCATACGCTCTCCTCCTGACGCGCGCCGGATTTGGTCAATCAAAAAGAGCGGAGCCGCGACCCCACTCTACCAGTACTACCTTCATTCTGTCCCTACTATACCACACCGCCGCCTGAATTGCAAGGCCCTGGCCGAAGATTTTTCCAAAATGCCGCCACAAATTCCCGCCGGCGGCGGCAAAAAATCGGGCAAAAAAAACCATTCCCGCCGGACATTTCCGGGCCGCGGGGGAAAATTTGCGGGCATACTATTCCCCGGATGGAACCTCCATGTCACTTGCGTCAAAAAAAGAGGGGGAGGATATGGTATGAAAAAGAGTATGATCGCCCTGGCTCTGGCCCTGGCCCTCACCGGCACGCTGGCGGCCTGCGGCGGCACGGACAACGGCTCCAGCGGCCAGCCTGACGGCGGCCAGGCCTCCACCGGCCAGGTAACCCGGCGGCAGGCCGCCCCCGGCTCGGCCTGGGAGGACTACCGCAGCGACGGCCGCTATACCGCCGGCGCCGACGGCCGGGTCCGGGATACCAAGCCGGAGCGGGACCTGACTCAGGACGCCCGGGATATGCTCCGGGACGGCAAGCGGACCCTGAGCCAGGCGGGCCGGGAGCTGACCCAGGCCGCCCGGGACGCGGGCGACGGTCTGAAGGACGCCGCCCAGGACATCGGCCGCGGCGTGAAGCAGGCCGCCCGGGACGCCAAGGCGTAAGCCCTGCGCAAACAGCAGCGGGGGATGGGCCTTCCGGCCCATCCCCCGCTGCGCTATTTTTTCTTCTTCGGCCTGGCCCATCCGGCTTTCCGGACCGGGCGCGCCGGGCGCTTTTCCTCCTGCGCCGGGCGTTTCCCGCCGCGCTTCTCCTGGCGGGGGGCCGGGGCGGTGTTCTTCCGCCCTTTTCGGGCGCCCGCCTTCTGCCCCCCGGCCTCCGGCTCCTTCCGGGCAGGCCCCGGGGACTGCCCCCTATCCGGCCTGACCAGGCAGCGCTTGCCGTAGCCAATCAGGTCCTCCCGGCCGGTCCTGTGCAGCGCCTCCAGCACCAGCTTGCGGTTTTGGGGCTTGCGCCACTGCATCAGCGCCCGCTGCAGGGCCTTGTCGTGGGGCGTCTTGGGGACGAACACCGGCTGCATGGTCCGGGGGTCGATGCCGGTATGCCACATACAGGTGGCCAGCGTGCCCGGGGTGGGGTAGAAATCCTGGACCTGCTCAGGCATATGGCCCTGGCGGTTGAGCCACTCGGCCAGCTGCACCGCATCCTCTAAGGTGCAGCCCGGGTGGGAGGAGATGAGATAGGGCACCAGGTACTGGTCCTTGCCGTAGCGGCGGTTGAGCTTATAATACTTCTCCCGGAATTTCTCGTACACCTCGATATGGGGCTTGCCCATATAGTCCAGGGTGTGGGCCACGCAGTGCTCCGGAGCAACCTTCAGCTGGCCTGAGATGTGGTGCTGCACCAGGTCGGTGAAAAACTCCCCGCTGGGGTCGCGCATCAGGTAGTCGAAGCGGATGCCCGAGCGGATAAACACCTTCTTCACCCCGGGAATCTCCCGCAGCTTGCGCAGCAGCAGCATATAGTCGGTGTGGTCGGCGTCCAGGTTGGGGCAGGCCTCCGGGGCCAGGCAGGCCCGGCCCCGGCACATCCCGTGCTTGAGCTGCTGCTGGCAGGAGGGGCGGCGGAAGGTGGCCGAGGGGCCGCCCACGTCGTGGATATAGCCTTTGAACCCCGGGTGGCGGGTCAGGGCGGTCACCTCCCGGATGACGCTCTCGTGGCTGCGGCAGGAGATGGTGCGCCCCTGGTGGAAGGCCAGCGCGCAGAAATTACACGCCCCGAAGCACCCCCGGTTGTGGGTGACGGAGAAGCGCACCTCCTCGATGGCGGGCACGCCGCCCAGGGGGCTGTACATGGGGTGGGGCTCCCGGACATAGGGCAGCTCCGCCACCCGGTCCATCTCCCGGGTGCTCAGGGGGAAGGCCGGAGGATTGACAATCAGCAGCTCCCGGCCGTGCCGCTGGATGACCGCCCGCCCGGACACCGCGTCGTGCTCCTGATACTCTGTCATATTGGCCCTGGCATAGGCCTGTTTGGAGGCGGATACCTCCTCAAAGGAGGGCACCTCCACCATGGGATAGGCGCACACCCCCGGGTGCCGGGCGGCCACGCAGGTGCCCCGCACATCGGTAATCTCCCCCACCGGGGTGCCCGAGCGGAGGCGGGCGGCAATCTCCACGGAGGCGTACTCCCCCATGCCGTAGACCAGGAGGTCCGCCTGGGCGTCGAAGAGGATGGAGCGGCGCACCCGGTCCTCCCAGTAGTCGTAGTGGGCAAACCGGCGCAGGGAGGCCTCCAGCCCCCCGATGACGACGGGGATGTCCCCAAAAACCTCCCGCACCCGGTTGGCATAGACCACCGTGGCCCGGTCTGGCCGCAGGCCGGCCTTTCTCCCCGGGGAGTAGGCGTCGTCATGGCGGCGCTTTTTCGCCGCCGTGTAGTGGGCCACCATGGAGTCGAGGTTGCCCGCGGATATCATCACCCCCAGCCGGGGCCGGCCCAGGGAGGCAAAGGCGTCTGGAGCGCGCCAGTCCGGCTGGGCCAGGACGGCCACCCGGTACCCCTCCGCCTCCAGCACCCGGCCGATAATGGCCGGCCCAAACGAGGGGTGATCCACATAGGCGTCGCCGGTGATGAGCAGAAAGTCATACCCATCCCAGCCCCGGCGGGCCATATCCTCCCGGCTCACCGGCAAAAACAAATCGCGCTCAAAGCTCATGGCGCACCCCTTTCCGGTCTGTTCTCCCGCCGCCGCGCTCAGCGGCCATAGCCGATGTCCTTCTCCAAAATCTCCAGGGGGACCCGGCTGCCCGTCTCGTCGCCGATTTTCACAAAGCCGTATTTGCGGTAAAAATGCTGGGCCCGGCTGTTGTAGGGGGCGCACCGCAGGCGCAGCTTGTCCCGGCCCATGGGCCGGTAGACGGACACCGCCTGCCCCAGCAGCTGCACCCCCAAATTCTGCTCCCGCCGCTGGGGGGTCACATAGCAGAAGGGGATATAGCCGGCGTTGTCCCCGGCGTAGCGGACCGGGTCCAGCTCCAGCACCCCCACCACCTCGTCCTTCCACAGGGCCAGGGTCACCCCCCAGGGCAGCCGGGACAGGTGGAGCCGGGCGCTGTCCAGAAACCCCTCCCCGTCAAAGGGGATGTCCGGGCCGTGGGTGGTCACCCAGGCCTCCTGCCGGGCGCGGAGGTAGACCTCCCGTTCCCCCTGCCAGTCGATGGGCCGGAACCACAGATTCACGTCCCGGCCGTGCCCCCCCTTCTTCCACCACATCTGCTTGCCCAGCGTGGACAGCTCCGCGGGCAGGTGGGAGGCGTCGTCCCGGAACAGGAGCTGAAACTCCCCCCCGTCAAAGCCCAGGCAGGTGACGGCGGTGTTCTCGCTGTGGGGCTGACTGCCCCACTGCTCCGGGGGCACCTTCTCCACCCGGGCGAGGAACTGGCGGATGGCGGTGCCGTGGCTCACCAGGGCCACCGTCTGCCCCGGGTGCCGCCCGGCGATGGCGCGGATGGTCCGCTCCATCCGCTCCCCCGCCTGTCCCAGGCTCTCCCCGCCGGGGGCCTGCCAGGTGGGGTCGCTGTGGTTGAAGCGGGCCATCTCCCGGGGCTGGAGATGGCCCACCTCCCCCCAGGGGCGGTCCTCCCAGTCCCCCAGGTCAATCTCCCGCAGGCCCGGGTCGGTGCGCAGCGGCAGCCCCTTCGGCCCGCAGACCGCCCGGGCGGTGGTCATGGTCCGGCGCAGGTCGCTGGCATACACCGCGTCCACGGGGATGTCCCGAAAGCGCTCCTCCAGGGCCGCGATTTGGGCAAAGCCGTTGCCGGTGACCAGGGCGTCATAATGCCCGTGGATGC